>CANROX010000068.1 GCA_947632335.1 uncultured Clostridia bacterium | reverse complement strand
ACTGGACCCTGAGGACCTGCCGGGCCTGTTTCACCTATAGGGCCCTGTGGGCCTATCGGTCCCTGGGGACCTACTGGTCCTCTTGGACCTTGTGGGCCTGTTGCCCCTATGGGACCCTGGGGACCTACCGGGCCTTGTGGACATGACGGAAAGGTTGGATATGAAGGACATTTTGTGCAATAATCATAATTGTATCTCTGATTAAAACAATCCCTTGACTCACGAGTACTTCTATAATAATCATTTATTCTGGACTGATTATTATTGCAATCATAGTCATTTTTAAAATAATTTATTTTATTCATTTATATTCTCCTATTTGAAAACAAAATCAATTAATGTACATAAGGATGTACGGTACATTTTATGTTTTTTTTCATAAAATGACACTCTAATGGATAAAAATCGTAATAAATTATAGATTACTCTATCCATTAGTTAACTTTTATTACTGCTTTATGACATCAAATTATTCAATTTATTATTTTGACATAAAGCAAATATATGTTATAATCATTTTATTATAGATAATAGATATGTAATTTTTAAGGAGCAAGGAATAAAATGTGAAATAATTGCACATTAGTATGAGAGTATTCTAAATATTATACAAAGTATGATACCTCCAACATACCCCCACGCTTGGTGAAGATTCTATCGCCAGCATTAAGTAATAATATTATGTTGGATTAAAAAATATTAATCAGGCTTTAAATTTGGAGAAAAACTATGTATAAATACTTACTTTTTGATTTAGACGGAACATTAACTGACCCGGGACTTGGTATAACCAACTCCGTTATTTATGCACTTAATAAATTTAATATAGATGTTTATGATAGGTCCTTACTGTATAAATTTATTGGCCCTCCATTAATAGATTCCTTTAAGATGTTTTACGGTTTTTCCGATGAACAATGCAAAATTGCTGTTCAGTATTACCGAGAATATTTTAAGAAACAAGGGATATATGAAAACAGGTTATATGACGGAATAACCGATTTACTGATGCAATTAAAAGAAAAAGGCATATCACTTATTGTGTCTACATCTAAACCCGAATCTTTTGCCATTGATATTTTACAGCATTTTAATTTGTACGGATATTTTGATTTTGTTACAGGTGCAACGATGAATGAACACCGAAATCAAAAAAATGATATTATACATTACGCATTAGAAAACTGTAAAATATCCCAGCGTTCTTCAGCAATTATGATTGGTGACAGAAAATATGATATTATAGGCGCTAAGGAGAATGGATTGGATTCTGTAGGTGTTCTATTTGGATATGGCAGTTACGATGAATTAAAAAAAGCGGGTGCAACATTTATCGCTAATAAACCTATGGATATATTAAAATATGTGTAATTAAATTATTATGATTTACAAACCAAATAAAATGTCCTTAACTGTGTTACATATAGTCCATTTAAAAAAATTAACATTAAGCAAATATATGTTATAATCGTTCTGTTATGGATATGTAATTTTAAATGGCAAGGAATAAAATGTGAAATTATTACACATTAGAGTGAGAGTGTTCTAAATATTATAGAAAGTAGATTACCTCTTAACGCTTGTTGAAGATTTTGTTACACAAGTTAGGGGTATTATAACGGAAACATTTAGTAATATATCGAAGGATAGGTGATAACATATGTCATTTAACAAAACAATTTAAATGTTTATTTTTGATGGGAATCCAAACGGACGTATTATGTGTGAACTATCGAACTGGAATGGTCGTGTGTATAAAATCTCAAGGAATGAACTATCACATTTTTCTAAAAGAGATGATTCAGAAAACACCGGAGTATACTTTTTTTGTTCGGAAAAGATACAGAGAACAATGATACTGTTTATGTTGGTGAGGCCGAAAAAATGTTTTTAAGGCTTAAGCAACATTTAAAAGATTCAGAGTATTGGAATGATTGCATTGCTGTCATTAGCAAAGATAACTTGCTTAATAAAGCACATGTTAAATATCTTGAAAATAAGTTTTATTTGTTGGCACAAAGTGCCGGCAGATCCATTGTCATGAACAGCACAGTTCCAACCTGCCCTTCCATATCCGAGTATGACGAAGCTATGCTGCAGGAGTTTATCAGTAATGCTAAATTACTTGTAAATACACTTGGGTATAAAGTTTTTGATACAATCAAAGAGAATACTGTAAGATACAACAACAAACTGCCATACTTTTTTATAAAGTCAGTTGGAGGAGCAGATGCACGAGGTCTAATAGTACCTGATGGGTTTGCCGTTTTGGCAGGTTCAAAAGTTGCATCGTCAACTGTGCCAAGTATGTCTGAA
This sequence comes from uncultured Clostridia bacterium, assembly GCA_947632335.1. Lineage (GTDB taxonomy): Bacteria > Bacillota > Clostridia > Oscillospirales > Acutalibacteraceae > Ruminococcoides. The sequence continues at coordinate 427 of CANROX010000068.1, read as the reverse complement.
AGCCTAATAGTATTGCGTAATTCTTTGATTGAAAAAAGGAATTATAGATAGAGATCTAAAGTTGACACGAGATTATATATTTACCAGTCCCTCTCTTGCGGCAGCAGTTGTAATGGGGAGGAACGCTAATGGTCGAACAGAATGGAAAAACAATAAAAATAAATCCATCAAAGACATTGAGGAATCTTAAAATATAAATAAAATAAAATGTGAAAAGAGCTATCAGACATCAAAAATCTGATAACTCTTTACTTATGCAATAATCAAAATAATGTTCCATTTTGTTGCCACTAATGGCAGTAGAACGGCAAAAAGCCTTATTTTACGGGCTTTTTTTGGTGGGCGTGAAATTATTCCCACTCGACAACTACTAATCAATTTTGTTTAGAGATTATTATTTGTCGTGTATGTAGGTCTTTTGATTATT
>CANROX010000067.1 GCA_947632335.1 uncultured Clostridia bacterium | reverse complement strand
CGGATGTAGCTCATCTGGTAGAGCGCCACCTTGCCAAGGTGGAGGTAGCGGGTTCGAGCCCCGTCATCCGCTCCAAATGAAAAGCACTTAGATAAGTGCTTTTTGCATATGGCGTCATAGCCAAGTGGTAAGGCACGAGTCTGCAAAACTCTGATTCCCCAGTTCAAATCTGGGTGACGCCTCCAATAAAAAGCCCGATAAAATCGGGCTTTTTGCTTTTTTACAGCTATATAAAATCTGCTTATAACCTTTGCTGTTTGGCAATTTTATGGCGGAAGATTATTGATTTTTAAAATTACCCTAACATTAATGTAATTAAAAAGTGCTAATGGTGTTAAAATTTTGACCATTGGCACTTTTGAATGTAGATATTATTTTGTATAAACCGTGGCTATACATAGAGTTTTATTTTAAGTATTATCTTCCAGAATATACTTTATGAGTTTTGCGGGAACTCCGCCGAATACTGAATTGGCAGGCACATTTTTTGTAACAACCGCCCCGGCGGCAATAACTGCCCCGTCCCCAATAGTAACGCCGGGGCAAACAGTGGAATTTGCCCCAATCCAAACATTCTTACCAATATAAATAGGTTTGGGGATTAAGTTTCCTCTTTTTTCGGGGTCTATGTTGTGGTTTAGCGTAGCAAGCACCACATTGTGACCTATAAGCGCCCCGTCGTCTATTGTAATTCCCCCTTGGTCTTGAAATTTACATCCGGAATTTAGAAACACATTCTTTCCGATTTTAAGATTTTTACCGCAGTCAGTATAAAAGGGCGGAAATAATGAAAAACTGCTATCCACCTGTCTGCCGGTTATTTCAGACATAATCTTAACAATTTCGCTGTTTGTATGATAATTACTGTTAAGTTCAGTGGTAAGCCTTATGGCGTCTTGGGATAGGTGGGTCATAAACAGGTGGTGTTCCGAACCTGCAACAACTTCCTTTCCACTATTCATATAATCTAAGAAATTTTTTAAGTCCATTGTTATCACCCTTTTAATTGTACTATATAATAAGGCATATGGCAAATATTTAATTAAAAGTGAATAAAAAAGGTCCGATTAAATCGGACCTTTTTCATATTATAAATGGTATGGAGGCGTCACCCGGATTTGAACCGGGGAATCAGAGTTTTGCAGACTCGTGCCTTACCGCTTGGCTATGACGCCGTAATTCCTTACTATATTATATTACAGTATTTGTAAATGATTACTGCTTTATATAAGAAAATCTATTTGGCACTGTTTCTTTAAAATATGTTATATTTTTTATATATAAAATGTCAACTGAAAGTTGACAAAAGGAAACTGCTGATTGGTTGTTAATATAGAAGTTAGGGTATATAATTATTTTACAATAATTTAAGGGGATTTTTATAATGAAACTTTTATTAACCTGTTCAGGTATTGAGGGGAAGACAATAACTAACCAGTTCAAAAAAATGTTAGATATAGAACCGGAAAATGTAAAAGTTCTTTGGATACCAACGGCTGCTATTGATAATGAATCTATTGCCTATACAGAAAAATGTAAAAATGATTTACTTAATATAGGTGTCCAAAATAAAAATATTTTTGCATACAATCTTGATTATAAACTAAGTCTGAAATATGTAAATAATTTTGATGTTATTTTTGTTTGCGGGGGAGAATGCAGATACCTGCTTGATAGAATTTACAGTTCAGGTTTTAATAAGATATTAGAGTTTTTCAAAGGTTTATATGTGGGCGTCAGCGCCGGCAGTTGTATAGTAAGTTATGATTTTGAGGACGGACTCCCTTTTCTAAAATGTAAGTTAAATGTTCATTGTAATACAGGGTCAGTCTGTGGTACAATTAATATTAATAATACAGATTTAATCTCGCTGAACAATAATCAAGCAGTGGTGATTGAAAATGAGAATATAAAAATTATTGAGTGACAGGTATTATGAAGATTTCAGAAAAAATTTACTTACTTAGAAAACAAAACAATTTTACACAGGAAAAATTAGCCGAGTTGTGTTATGTCAGCCGACAGGCAGTTTCTAAGTGGGAGTCGGGGCAAATCACTCCCGATATTGACAAAATAATTTTGCTTAGTCGTATATTCAAAATTTCCACAGATATATTACTTAAAGACGAACTATTTGTTGACTGCAAAGTAACAAAACAAAGTTGTCACTGTAATCTTATATCAAAGGATAACATCTCTCCGTGTTATGAGGGTATCCTTATCAAAGAGAGCATTGGCGATGAAAGCATTATTGATGATATACATATTAACAAGGTTGAGTTATGGAAAACAGACTCTGTCCCCAATTATTGGACAGCAATATATTTTTCAAGCAACAGGGATAATTTTCCCAAAATGCTTTCTAAAAGTATTTTAGATACTTATAATTGGTATTGTGATTTTAAAAGGGGAAATAAAAAATACATTGTCTTTCATAATTGTGTATTGAAATATCAGCTTGGTAACGAAAAAGAAAGACAATTTGTAATAGACAAATGCAAAAAATATGGCATTCCCGATAATCAACTGAATTGGCAAGAATAATTATATAGCTTAATTAAGCATTATTATCCCATGCCGATTATTTTAAAATTATGAAAAGGTAAAAATTATAACTTTAACAAAGGGAATAATTTACATAAAACAAAAAGGCCCACAAACTAATAAGTTTGTGAGCTTTAACTGGAGCGGATGACGGGGCTCGAACCCGCTACCTCCACCTTGGCAAGGTGGCGCTCTACCAGATGAGCTACATCCGCAATTTTGGCGACCCGAATCGGGCTCGAACCGACGACCTCTAGCGTGACAGGCTAGCGTTCTAACCAACTGAACTACCGGGCC
>CANROX010000066.1 GCA_947632335.1 uncultured Clostridia bacterium | reverse complement strand
GGAACAACAGGGCTCGAACCTGTGACCCTCTGCTTGTAAGGCAGATGCTCTCCCAGCTGAGCTATGCTCCCACAATGCTGTCTGTTGACAACGATATAAATTATATCTTAAAACTCTTTATATGTCAATAGTGTTTTTGAATTTTTAGGGAAAGTTAAAAATACAGGCGACTTTTTATCGCCTGTATCAATGCCAATTTTTATTGTTATTCTTCTGTATCAATCTTGCCGGCAAGATACATACCAAGGGCAATTCCCCCAAGCACAAGTGCAGTTCCTGTACCAAGGGTTTTGTAAAATCTAAATTTTTTCTTTTCCTTTTCTTTCTGCATATGAATGATTTTTTTCTTCATTTCAGCAGTTTCGTCCAAATCGGGGGTTTCCTCTTTTGTTTCTTCTTCCTCTTTAATTGCAGAAACATCAACTTCCACATTGTATTCCGGGTCAATCTCAAATTCTGAAAAATCATTCCCCATTATTTCTTCGGCCTCTTCAGCAGAAATGTCCATATCATCTATTGCGTCCTCTATTTCCATAGCGTCCTCTATTTCCATAGCGTCTTCTATTTCTATAGCGTTTTCAAGTATCTCATCTTCCGGTAAGTTCATGGATTTCTCTTCGTTCATTGTAACTGCCTCCTGACAAGTCGATAACATATCAATAGTCCTATGGCTTTATTATATCAATAGAATTTCTTTTAGTCAATAAATAAAGGAATATTCATAACCGGAAAACATTAGTATACTGTAAAGTAAGTTTTTGTTGCATACAACAAATAAAACGATTGAAACTGTATATTATTTCCACCTCTGTCAATAATAGTGACGGAGGTGTTTTTATGGACGAATACAATAAATACAAAAGTAGTCATAGTAATAAAAAACAAAAAACAAAAAATAAAGTTAGCTTTTACATTTCTTTAGCGGTATGTATAACAGCAGTTGGACTTGCTGTATGGTCAACATATGCTTCCTATTCCGATTACAGGGAAAAGCAAAATGAGCTTACAACAGTTACGGCAACCCAAGCAAATAACAATGTTACCGGTGTTACTGTTGAAGAAACTTTAACTACCACGGAGACAGAGACTACCCGGGCTACAACTACACAGGAAGAAACTACAAGTGAACCCACCACAATGACCACAACCACAAATCCAAAAAATTCTACCACTCTTTCTGCTGTGGAAACAATACTTCAAGTGCCTGGCTCCCTTATTTTCCCGATAGAGGGGGGTAATGTCACAAAACCTTTCTCCGAGGATGCGGTTTATAACAAGACAATGGGCGATTACAGGAGCCATCTTGGTCTTGATTTTGCCTGCAAAAAGAAAACCACAGTCCAGGCTATGGCTGACGGTGTAGTTGGGGACATTTATGACGACGAAAGAATGGGAAAGGTAATTATTCAGGATTGCGGTTCATTTATGATTTATTACAGCGGTGTAGATAATGTTAAGGTGAATGTAAACGACCCAATCACAAAGGGTGATGTTCTTAGTAATGTGGGAACAATACCCTGTGAAAGTAAGGACGGCATACACCTTCATGTGTCAGTGAGGGTAAGCGGAAGTTATGTTGACCCTCTTTCGGTTATAAGTAATAATGAATAATTGGTAAATTTCTTCATATAATATTATCCAAGCCCTCGTATCGTTTAGGGGCAAAAGAAAAGGATGAACTTAAATTCTCTCTAAGTTCATCCTTAATCTATTTATGTCAGTCATAGCAGCTACCTATCTCTGGCTTTCATACCACTCAATATCCTGGAAAATGAAATCATCAATATCCCCGGTTGTAACTACCTCATATAAGTAATACTTCAATGCTTAACCCCCTTTTTAAGAACATATAACTATTCTATTCAGGAGATTAAAAAGTATGATAACTATTTATCTAATAAATTAACATAGGTTTTAATAAGGGCCACTGCGTCCCCTTGCGTCATTTTTCCACTATTAATACAAAGGTCATAGTTCTGTGCCTGACCCCACTTCTGTCCTGAATAAAAGCTGTAATAGTTTGCACGGTTTTTGTCTGTTTTGTTTACAATTTGTTCAGCCCGTTTTTTATCAACATTGTGATACTTAATGGCCCTGTTCTTTCTGTACTCCATATCTGCGTTAATAAAAATGCTTATTACATTAGGATAATCCTTGAGTATGTAGTCAGCACATCTGCCAAGAATAACGCAGGGGCCTTCCTCAGCAAGTCTTTTAATCATTTTGTGTTGGAGAATATACAGCTTATCATTAACCGGTAAATCTCCTACAGCAGAAAAGCCGTTGCCAAAGTTATATAAGCCCATAGAAAGAGAATACAGCAAGCTGTTTGTTGCCTGTTCATCTATTTTTTCAAAAACCTCCGGGTTCATTCCGCTTTCCTTTGCAGCCAAGGAAATAAGCTCCTTGTCATAAAATTTAATACCAAGCTCCTGAGCCAGAGATTTTGCAATATCTCGACCACCGCTTCCAAATTGTCTTGCAACAGTGATAATATGTTTTGTGCCCACTGGGACTTCCTCCCTTATCATTTAGTATAATAATTATATCATATACGGGCAAAAAAATCACTAAAATAGTAATTAAAAAAATAACTTTGTGTAATATAAACAACCTAAAAAACAGTTTGTTATGCAAATAAACCAATTATCCCAAATAATAAAGAATTTGTGTTTCTATTAATATAGTATTAAGATACACTGTATGTGTTAATAATAAGCGTAAAAATACCATATATTATGAGTAAAAAACAATTTAAAAATTTTTCAAAAAAGTACTTGACAATTAAGGTAAATGGTCGTATAATAAAACACGTTCCGCGTTAAAGGGGAGCAGGAAAAGCAA
>CANROX010000065.1 GCA_947632335.1 uncultured Clostridia bacterium | reverse complement strand
CTTATGGCGCGCCGGAAGGGACTCGAACCCCCGACCTTTTGGTTCGTAGCCAAACACTCTATCCAGCTGAGCTACCGGCGCATATTATGGTGTTTTTCAGAACACCATAACATAATATCATAATAGTTTTAAAAAATCAAGACTTAACCAATAAAAAAGTGCAAAAATGCCAGGTACGCCATATAGACATCTACCTTACTTACAATTTCAAACGGAGCGTGCATTGACAACACAGGAACTCCCAAGTCCACTACATCAACATTCATATTGGCAACATATTTGGCGATTGTTCCACCGCCGCCAAGGTCTACTCTGCCAAGCTCGCCAACCTGCCATGTAATTCCGTTATTTTCAAGCATAGTACGGATTTCACCCATATACTCCGCAGAAGCGTCACTTGTACTGTTTTTGCCCCTTGCACCCGTATACTTTGAAATAACAACTCCCTCGTTGATATATGAGGAATTTTTAGCCTCAAAGCATGAATCGTAGGTCGGGTCAACTGCCGCATTAACATCAGCAGAAAGGCATTTACTCATAGAAAGCACCCTGTAACCTTCCTGTCCATCTGATTTTGCCAGGTCATAGATGAAGTATCTTAAAAAGTCGCTTTGCATACCTGTGTTGCCGTCGGAACCTGTTTCCTCTTTATCTGCAAGATATGTGATACAGGTTTTTTCCGGAACACCTGAGTCAATAATAGCCATAAGTGCAGGATATGCACAAACCCTGTCGTCGTGTCCGTATGAACCAATCATACTTCTGTCAAATCCAACATCTCTTGCTTTAAATGATGGAACAAGGGTAAGCTCAGCTGAAAGGAAATCCTGCTCTGTAATGCCGTATTTATCATTAATAAGTTTCATTGTATTGAGTCTTACCTGTTCTCCATCTTCATCACAGTAGGGACGGCTGCCTACAAGACAGTTAAGGTCCTCCCCTGTGAAGGCCTCGCCAAGTTTTTTCTTCACCTGCTCCTGTGCAAGGTGAGGGAGAATATCTGTAATGCAGAAACAAGGGTCATTATCATCGTCCCCAATGGCAATATCCACATAACTGCCGTCAATTTTGCAAACCCTGCCATGAAGGGAAAGAGGAATTGTTGTCCATTGATACTTTTTAATACCGCCGTAGTAATGTGTTTTAAAAAGGGCCATTCCCTCCTTCTCATAGAGAGGATTTGGTTTAAGGTCAATCCTTGGGGAATCTATATGGGCGATTGAAAGCATCACGCCCTTACTTGTACCGTATTTGCCAATCACAGCAAGTCCAACAGCTTTGTTGCGATTTACAATATAGATTTTATCCCCGGGCTGATACACCTTGTCCGGGTTATACTCCCTAAATCCGTTTTCCTTTGCCATTGTCACTGCCTCTGTAACAGCTTCCCTTTCTGTTCTGGACTTGTTCAGGAAATCCTTATATGGTTCGCAAAACTCGTCTGCCTTTTCAATATCCTCGGGTGACACAAAATTAATCTTCTTTTTTGGGCTTATAAGGAGCTGTTCCTTAAGCTCTTTTGAAAAATCTTCTGACATATGATTACTTCCTTTCTTATTATCATATATTTTTATTTTTAATATAATTCCTTATACATTTTCCTTGCATCACAAACCTTTACCACATAACGGGCCGTTTCCGAATATGGAATAATGTCAAGATTTTTTCCATCCTTGCTTATGGATTTATCCTGCAACCATTGATCCACAATGCCAAAGCCTGCGTTATAGGCTGCCAAGGCGGTTTTTTCCACATTATCATACTTTTTCATAAGGTAGCTTAAAAAGTATGTACCAAACTTAATGTTAATATCCGGGTCATAAAGTGCGGAATCGTCATAACTGTTCTTATCATCAGGTATATTCCGCTGCAAAAATTCAAAACAGGGGGAAGTTATCTGCATAAGACCCATTGCCCCTGCTCCGGACTGGTCATCATTTTGAAAATGACTTTCGGTTCTGATTACTGCGTAAACCAAATCCTCGTCTACACTATAGTTTCTGCTATATTTTTTCACACTCTCAGAATACCCCTGGGGATACTGGAGTCTTTTAATACGGTCAACTTTTTTCTTTACCTGTGACGGAGCAAAAAATGTGATTACACCAAAAATTATTGTTCCGGTAATTACAAGGGTGAGAATACTGTAGACAAATTTCTTTATACAGTCTCTTTCCTTTCTTACAGGACTTCTTCCCGTATTATTTTTGCCGGAGTTTCTTGCCCTGTTATACCGACGAATTTTTCTTGAGTTTTCCCGCCTTTTCTCTTTTGCAGACATTAAAACCTCTCAATAATTTTGCAAATTTTTTGTTCTGTTTCCGATTGTTCACCGTTATTTTCAATATGGTAATCTGCCCTTTTAATATAGAAGTCATTACTTTGCTGAGCGTTTATCCTAACCATGGCCTCTTCTCTTGTAAGATTGTCACGGCACATTATTCTCTCTATACGAATGTCAAGCTCTGCCGTAACGGCTATAGTAACAGAACAGTACCTTTCCCCTCTGCTTTCAAAAAGAACAGGGGCGTCTAATATAAATTTATCAAATCCCTTTTGGGAATATTCCTCAATTTCAAGGAGTGAAAGCTCATAAATATATGGGTGGGTAATCCTGTTTAACTTTTCTGTAGAGGTTCTGTCCTTAAAGGCCCTTTTTGCAAGCAATTTTCTGTCAAGTATACCCTCCTTAACAGTATCTTCACCAAAAGTTTTCCTAATATCACTTAGAACAGGACTTTCTCTGTTCATAATTTTTTTTGCAATTTTATCTGTATCAACAATATGATAACCTTTTTCAGCAAAAATTTTTGCAACCGTTGATTTTCCCGACCCTGTAGGACCGGTCAGACCTACAACAAAGGCGTCTGCGTTTAATATTCTAAAAGCCGCCGCCCTTATCAGCCTGTTGTATACCGCCAAAGATACCCCCTCAACCCTTGGAAGGGGTGCATAAACTTTATTTATAGAACTGTCTTTATCAATTTCACGAAGTACATCAAATATTCTGTGGGCATGACTTTCGTAGTCATTTTTTGAGCCTATTAAAAATTTTTTACCCTGAATTTTATTTTCATCTTCATCGTAGGCAACTATTGCCGTATGGCTGTCAGTATCCCTATTTACAAAATCCGCAAAATTTTTTCCCCTCACAAGGTACACCTGGGCTTTTGGCGCATAATGCTTATACTTCATTCCGGGAGAGACAGGCTTTTTACCAACGGCAAGTTGATTAAACACGGCACTGTCAATTTCCACCCTGCCCAAAACCCGGCGAAGTTCCTCAACAGTAATTCCTCCCGGGCGAAGAAGTCTTGGGGGATTTGTTGCAAGGGTAATAACTGTGCTTTCCACACCTACAGCACATTCTCCGCCGTCAATAATTGCGTCAACCCTACCCATAAGGTCGTTTATACAATGCTCTGCCTTTGTGGGACTGGGTTTGCCGGAAATATTTGCAGAGGGCGCTGCAAGAGGGCAATTAGAGGCCTGAATAAGTTTTCTTGCCACAGGGTGTGACGGACACCTTACAG
>CANROX010000064.1 GCA_947632335.1 uncultured Clostridia bacterium | reverse complement strand
GGTCACGCAGGAATTGGCCACACCCGTTGGGCAACCCACGGCCAGCCCTCGGATATAAATTCACACCCACATTCCGGTGAAAGAGTTACGATTGTACATAACGGTATAATTGAGAACTACATTGAACTTAAAGAATATCTTACTAAAAAGGGAAGAACTTTTCTTTCGGAAACTGATACGGAGGTTGTAGCACAGCTCCTTGACTATAAGTATAACGGAGACCCCATTGATACAATTCACAATGTTATCCGTATGCTTCACGGTTCTTTTGCGCTGGGCGTTGTATTTGCAGATTTTCCCGATGTTGTCTATGCAACAAGGAGGGAAAGTCCCCTTATTATAGGTGTTGGAGAAAAAGGCGATGAAAACTTTATTGCCTCTGATGTTCCTGCAATCCTTAATTATACAAAGAAATATTATCTTATGAACCATGATGAGATTGCAAGGCTCACCCATTCCGGCGTAGAATTTTTTGATAAACATATGCTTCCCATTGAAAAAGAAATTCAGGAGGCAGACTGGGATATGGACGCCGCTGAAAAGGGCGGTTATCCACACTTTATGATTAAGGAAATCCATGAACAGCCGGAGTCAATTAAGAAAACGGTTCTTCCAAGAATTCTTAACGGTATGCCTGACCTTTCGGAATGCGGTATTACTGTAGAAACACTTAAAGAATTTAAAAATATTCATATTGTAGCCTGCGGTACTGCTATGCACGCAGGTATGGTAGGCAAGTATGTTATAGAACAGCTTGCAAGAGTGCCTGTTAATGTTGATATTGCTTCCGAATTTCGCTACAGAAATCCCCTTGTAGGCAAGGGCGACCTTGTTATTATTATTTCACAAAGCGGTGAAACAGCCGACAGTAAGGCGGCTATGACCCTTGCAAAGGAAAAGGGAGCTAAAACACTTGCCATTGTCAACGCAAAGGGAAGTTCCATTGCGAGAGAGGCGGATATGCTTATTTATACACACGCAGGTCCGGAAATTGCAGTTGCCTCTACTAAGGCGTATATGGTGCAAATTGCTGTTATGTATCTCTTTTCATTCCAGCTTGCCTTTGCAAAAAATCAGATTACAGAAGAACAGTGTGCAGAGCTTGTGAAAGATTTACTTGCTGTACCGGACAAAGTGCAGGAAACCATTGACAAGGTCAACGACAGTTGCCAGTATGCAGGCAGCAGTCTTATTAATGCAGAATCTCTGCTGTATATTGGCAGAGGTCTTGACTATGCCCTTTCTATGGAGGGTTCACTTAAATTAAAGGAAATTTCCTATATCCACAGCGAAAGCTATGCAGCCGGCGAACTTAAACACGGTACAATATCCCTTATTGAGGAGGGTATGCCTGTTATAGCTGTTGCAACACAGAACACACTTCTTGAAAAGACTGTTTCCAACATTAAGGAAGTAAAGGCAAGGGGTGCGGAGGTTATCTTTGTGTGTGACGAAAGCTGCACAGTAGATACGGATTTTGCAGACCAGGTTATTAAAATTCCTAAAATCAGAGAAATCCTTATGCCCATGCTTGCCATTGTTCCCCTGCAATTTATTGCCTACTACACTGCGCTTTCAAAGGGTAATGATGTTGATAAGCCAAGAAACTTAGCTAAGTCGGTTACGGTAGAATAATATTTAATAGTCGGGAGGAAACTCCCGACTTGCATTTTATTTGACAATTATAATTATTAGGGTATAATAACCACAGGAGGAGGTGCAGAGAAAATGCAATGGATATTTGATGCCGGTGTTGTTGCGGTAAGAGTTATTCTTCCAATATATGCACTTGTAATTATTTATGCAATATTTGCATCTATGCGTCGCCACAGACGGCCGCAAAAACCACTGCTAACACTGCACGATTTAAGAACGGATAAAAAAATTCCGGTGCTGTTTTGGGAAAATTCCATTGGCAGGAGCAGAGGTTCTGATATTAGGGTTGACGACCCCTCTGTTTCCAGGGACCATTGTGTGCTTTTGAGAAGAAAAGAAGGCTGGATGATTACTGATGTTGGCAGTAAGGGCGGAACTTATGTCAACGGTGAAAAAATTCTCAGTAATGCAGAGGAAAGAGGTCTTAGCTTTTTTTCCAGTATTATTGCATCTATTAAAAACAATATACAAAAGGGCCTTAGGATTGTTGATGACGCAACGGCAACAAGGACAAAAATCCTTATTGATGATGAAATTCAGGTTGGTTCGACTATTTACAGAGTTGAACGGGGGGACGAGTATGATGGGATAATTCGTCCAGATAAGTTTCTGAAAAGAATCAGCAACAAGGCGTCTATGAAACAGTACAAGCTGATGCTGATGATAACAATATTTCATTTCCTTATGGCTGTAGAGGCGTCCTGGGACTATTACAGCAACGATTTACGCCCCTTTTTGTATTGCAGTGTTTTTGCAGTTTTAAGCTGGACAATGTTCTTTATTTCTACTATGGTTCTTAAAAGGACAAACTTTGAGCTTGAATCCCTTGCCCTATTTATGACGGGGTTGGGGCTTATGCTGCAAGTTCGGCAAGAGGATAAAATGGCAGTGATGCAGATTGTAACTGCTATCTGCGGTATTGTAGTATTTATGATACTTATAAAACTGCTGGAAAAACCTGACTGGGTACAGCGTTTTAGATTTTGGGGTATGATTGGGGCAATCTTGCTTTTAGGTATTAACCTTGTTTTTGGTTCTGTTCAGAACGGTGCCGCAAACTGGATTAGAATTGGGGGCATATCGGTACAGCCCTCAGAGTTTGTAAAAATTCTTTACATATTTATTGGAGCAGGTACCCTTGACTCCATTATGACAAGAAGAAATAAAATTGAATTTATATTATTTTCTGCAATTTGTGTAGGGGAGCTTGCACTTATGGGCGACTTCGGTACAGCCTTGATTTTCTTTGCAACCTTCCTTTTTGTTGCATTTATGCGTTCCGGCGACCTTAAAACCGTACTTCTTGCACTGTTTACTGCTGCAGGAGGCGGTGCGTTAATTCTTAAAATAAAGCCATATATAGCAAAGAGATTTGATACATGGGGACACGCCATTCAGTATTCCTCTGACGGCGGTTTTCAGCAGGCAAGGGTTCTTACATACCTGGCGTCCGGCGGATTGTTCGGTGTGGGCATTGGCAACGGATTTTTAAAATATGTTTTTGCATCTGAAAGCGATTTGGTATTTGGGCTTGTATGTGAAGAAATGGGTATTATTGTAGGCTTTGCCCTTATAGCGGCTCTACTTTGCCTTGCCCTTTATTCAAGGGCAATAGCTACAAGAAGCAGAAGTACATTCTATTCAATTTCAGCCTGCTGTGCGGCGGGATTGTTTATTGTGCAGATGGCACTTAATGTTCTTGGAGCCACAGACATTCTTCCCCTTACAGGCGTTACATTCCCATTTGTGTCGGCAGGCGGTTCATCAATGATTTCCTGTTGGGGACTTTTAGCTTTTATTAAGGCGGCAGATGAAAGAACATATTCCCAAAAAAGGGGATAAAATTATTGAGTTATAGAAAAGGAGGAATTGTATCCAATGAAAAGAACACTTAGAAGAAGTATGATGATACTAATTGTTGCCCTGATTATTATTGGGGGAATGGGATACCTTTCCTATAATATTATAACTGAGCACAACACCTATATTAATATGGCATACAACCGTCATATTTCCTCTGACGGCGGACTTTCCCAGGCAGGTACTATCAAGGACAGAAGCGGTGTGGAACTTGCAAAGTCAGTTGACGGGGAGAGAAAATACAATGAGGACGAAAGCGTAAGGGAGGC
>CANROX010000063.1 GCA_947632335.1 uncultured Clostridia bacterium | reverse complement strand
CCTTTTAGAGCCGCCATATACCACAAAAATCTGTTGAGGGTAAAGTCATCATAAAGTCCCTGTTGCTGTGGCATATATCCAAGGACAGAACGATAGTTCTTGCCGAGCTTTTTAATATCCTCACCGTTATATAGAACTTCTCCACTGTCTGCATTAAGATTGTCAGTGATAATATTCATAAGCGTTGACTTTCCTGCACCGTTGGGACCTAAAAGTCCATATACTCCGGGAGTAAGAACAACATTAAAATTATCAAGAGCCTTTACTGCTCCTTTTTTGTAGGTTTTGCTTATATTTCTAATTTCTAATGTTGACATAGCTTTTTCCTCCGCTTTATGCTGTAAAATTTAACAAAGACCAATACTATTGACGTCACGGTCAAAATCAAGCATATTATTGCTATAACCGTAACCACAGTTTGCCAAATATTATTTTGAAAAGCTGTTACCATTCTCACGTCAGTAAGTTCCATAGCAACAAGACAAGGTATCAGAATAATTCCACTGGTAACTATCATCGTCATAATATTGTTTTTAAGTAACATTGACAACATAAATATAATAGCAGTTACCGTTACTGTCGCCATAAGATGAATAATGCACAAAACCGCTATATATTCTCCCACTGTTATTGAGGAAGTCAGCATACTATAATCAGACATGAAAGCAATGGGTATATCAAAAATTTTAGTTCCATAGGTGGAAATGAAATTTATAAAGTACGGCAAATACACCAGTATAAAGGACAAAACCGAAGTAAACATAACAGTAAATAGTTTTATCACTATCAATTTACCTTTACCATAACAGTTACTGCGTATTAAATTGACCATTGAATTTTTGTATTCACAAGCAAATATGTTTGATGAACAAAAGATTATGACCGCCATAAGAATAGTAAAATAAAGCCATTCCCTGTATGTATCCTCTGTTAGTCGCTTGCACACCAATTCATTAACAAAAGCAGGTTTCTCGTCAATTTCCTCTGCTTTAATTTGAACATAGTATTTTTGTTCCAATATTCTGTTAAAGGCTTCACCCTTAGTCCTGAATAATGCTTCTATATAACTTGATTTATTTCTTTTCTCCGTTTCACTCAGTTTTTTATCACTAAAAATCTCTTTCCTATTAGTTTCAAGGTCATCAAAATACTGTTGTTCCTTTGCAAGATAATTCTCTGTATCGGAATCAATTACACCCTCAATATCCTCCATATAGTCACAATAAGCACTTTCGCTTGCATCGTTGAAACGAATTGATAAATCATCATTCAAATTAGATACTGCAAATAACACAAGAATTATAAGAATAACCATTGCCATGGAGGTTTTATAATGCTTGTATGCCTCTCCGCTGTATATTTTTACACTTCCGCGAATCTTAAAATGTTTCTGAGCAAATCCCGTAATACTGGAGATTATTGAAGATTTTTTTGATATTTGAGAAGTTTTTGTAAATGCCGTCACACTACCTAAAATACCCGTCAATGCAAATACCGTTACAACCACAGTCCATACTGTAATTATATTGACAGGATCTGAAAAAATATTTACATTTAAATACTCCCCAAACAGATTATTATTTGACAACAAATAAACGATATTTATATACTTTAGGAATGAAAATGCCGATGTGCTCTCAATAAAAAGACTTGCAGTAATTTCAACAGCTAAAAATACAATAATAATTCCGTAAATTTTAGCCGAGGTTTTCACAACTGTGAAACAAAAGGAAAATAACAATGCAAATGCACACAAAGTCAGAACCTTTCCTAATATCCAAAGAATTAAATATTCAAAAATACTAATTCTCAGGGCACAATTCATAAAGATTTCTATTGACTGAACGTATCTGCCCATATCTCCAAAACCAAAGTATATTCCTGTTATCAGTATATCCGATAAGTAGAAAAGGACAGTTGTAACAACAGTAACAGCTATCAATGCAAACAGTTTTGCAACTATTGTTGCTGTTCTTCCGTTTTTCGTACTACGAACAAGGGGATACAATCCATTTTCCCGTTCTATGCAAAAAAGCAGAATACAAACAAGTGCAACAAACACAATCATCAGGTAATCTGTTACCTGAAATTGCGTTGCCTTTTCCGCAAATGTATTGTTGCCTACATATAACTCAACACCCTTTAGATGCTGAAAATCCAAGGGTGTTTGTTGTATGTTATTATAAGCAAAGCTATCAGGTTCTGCAAATATAGAGAATGACAGTTGATTATCAGCCCTGCTTTGCATATTGTTTATAAAATCATCATATCCGTCTATGTACTTTTGCTGTGAGATAAGGTCGCTCAAAAGAAGCATTTTTTCAATAAGTGCATCCTTATCGGTAATGCTCTCTGTTAATTTTTCATTGATAATATCCAGCTCGCCTTTCAAATACTCACTTGGATTTTTTGAAGAGTTACATTTTTCGATTAAAGAATTATAATATCCAATGTTATTATGCTTAGCCTTGTCATTATAGTTCTCAGCTGATGAATATATTAATGAAAAAGCATTTATACATAAAGTAGCAACAATACATATTATAAAAATCTTTTTTGACAACAGCTTGTATAATTCACATAAAAATATTCTCATAACAATTACCCTGCAACTGCATAGTTGTTATTTTGATTGTTAGCCCATTTGAGCTTACATAGTTCTTTGTACTCTATAGTTTTTCCGCCTATTGTGCCAATCTGACTTTTATCTGCCATAACAAGGTAGTGCTCGTCTTTTTCGTTAAAATATTCGAGAAGAAAATACTTTTCGTCCTGAGGGGCAAAAAAGTTGTATGTTTCGGTATCCATATTTGGTAATTTAAATGTGTCGATTTCCTTTAAATTTTTATCACAAACGGTTATCTTCTGTTCTTTTGATGAACCCTTTGCCACCTGAAAGCTATTATCAAAATAGTAATATGTTCCGTCACCTGTTATTGATTGAATTTCCTTAACTTTTTGTGTAAGTATTTTTTTACTATTGCTACCATCTAAATCAGCCTGAACATATACCTTTTCGTTACCATCTGAACAATACATAATCATACTGTCCCCTGCAAATGCAGAAAAAGATGCATTGCTCTTGCCAATTCTGAGGAGAGACTTTTTCATCGTATCAAGATTTATGCAAACAGTCTGCCTGCCGGTACCGTTTCCTTCTTTGTCAAGCTCGTCAACTTGAAAATAAATATATTTCTTATATGCACAGAATGAGGAATATGTATTTTCGTTATCCTTGATAAAATACTTGGCCTTGTACACTTCTTCCGGGGTTGATTTTAAATCTGAAAGCGGTATTCTGAGAACAGAAGAATCCGAAGTGTAATAAAAATATCCCCGATGAATAAACCAATTTGTGAACGAACTATCAAAATAATCGGTAATTTTTTGTCTGTTTGTCCCGTCCTTATCCATTTTCATCAAATAGGTATTATATTCAATCATACTTTTATCATATTCACCGCAAACCATATACAAATAACCATCATAATACTGAATTGCCGTTCCAAGCGAACCCCACAGTGAATCCATAGATATGTTTTCTGATAAATTCACATATGCGTCACAAGTATCAGGATTATTATGCATACAATCAGGCTTTGCACAAAGCGGTGTTGCTTTCTGTGTGTTACCGTCAATATAAATGATTATTCTGTCGTCACCAACATAGTAGTAACCTTTATCGGATTTAGTCATAGGTGTAACAGTTCCTGAACCATGATATACTATTTGCATATCCGTTGAATAATCAATTAATGTGTCCTGAAAACCCGATTTACTTTCATCATTTGTGCACCCTGATAATGTAAAAGATAATATACTTGACAACACTAAAATAATACATAAAAATTGTTTCATCAGAATACCGCCTTAATCTTACTTATCTTTTATAACATCCCATACGTAGTTCATTGTCTGTTCCCTCTGACTGCCAACTATAATAAGTTGTATTTGGATAAATAACCTTACTATAGGTTACTGCACCTGCATATTGTGAAAATACTGAAGCATTAGCATTTCCGGTAACCACAGATAAATTAGTACTGTTATTATAAACATAGTTACTTGAACCGGCAGATATAGTTTCCCTGTCACCGCTTTTGTTGTAATAAGCATAAATAGTACGGGCACTTTTACCGGCATCTTTCTTCTCGCAATAGGTAAAGCCCTCAGCATGATTTGAATAAACAGTTAATGAACCATATAATTCATATCCACCCATGTATACTGTCCCTGTAGATACTTTCTCAACAGCACTTGCTGAAATAACCGATGAAATAAGCAAAGCTGAAGTAATAACAGATACAAATATTTTTTTAAATTTCATAAAACTTACCTCCTAAATAATTTCTATTAGTCTTCCTTTATGTTTTTATCATTTGATTAATTCATTGGACCTACCGCCTCACCTTAATATACTAGAATATAGTATAGTTTAGATAAGTTGTTTGTATTTTTATTTTGCTGTTTTGTGTTTTAGTACGAATCACACAAACAAAATAAATACCTGAGCAGACAAAACCTGATAAAATTATTTTTATAGATAATACAAAAATAATTGTGGTAGTATCGCTTTATTTTGATAACAAAAAACAGATGTCATTAAAAATGCCAGGCATATTGATATAATTGTTAATCTTTTTTTCATATTAATCTCCTTTTATAAAAAATCTTAAAAATCATTCATCATAATTTTAACGCTAAACATAATTTTAAT
>CANROX010000062.1 GCA_947632335.1 uncultured Clostridia bacterium | reverse complement strand
TTTTAGCAGCAAGAATATGGGGAATTATTTGTTTAATAATTGGAATAACTTTGATAATAATTTCTTTTAGATAAATTTGAATTTGAAAACTATAAAATTATGAGTGATTATTGCTCTCCATAGGTTATCAATAAAATCCTCCAAAAGCCTTGAAAACAAAGGATTTATCGCAATGTGTTAGCCTTATCCCTTTATATGATTTCACACAAGTTTACTCTTTCCCTGACTGCTTATAAGGGCAAAATCAAGGGCAAGAAAATCTCATAACAAGATATAAAAAAGTGTGGCAATCGGAGAACTGTGACATATGTGCGAATATATTATAACGGAGGATTTATTATATGGACAAGTACATTTTTGATGAAAGCAATGGTCTTTGGTATGAACTGCAAGGAGATTATTATATTCCTTGCCTTACTTTACCAGCCGAAAAAGAAAACAAATCTATTGGCTTATGGGGACAGAGGCATTGGTGCTATTTGAAGGAATATAAAAAAGCCACCTATATTGAATTACTCACAAGCGGTAAGTTGAACGATTATCTTGTAGAAATCGACAAACAGGCAGAGGAACGTTTTGAAAGATTTGTGGAGCAAATAAAGCAAGCGCAAGGTATAACAGAACAGTTAAAAATAGAAAACACCCTAAAATAGGTGCAGGAAATGAATATTGCACGGGCGTGTGTGATTGAGATTATAAATGAGGAACTCATTTTCGCATAATACAAGGCGGTAGGGAAAACTCTACCGCCTATAATATTATTTAAAACCTTAGTCTTCTATCCACCTAAAAAATGTTTTTGATATAATGATAAATGATATAGCAAAAACAAAAACTATTTCCAACACTAAAAGTATTTTGAGGTCGAAAAAGTTTCCTGTCCAAGTGGAAAGTGGTATGAAATATCAGAAAATAATAAAAAATTCTGAATATAGACAGATGTCTTGAAAAGTTTTTCTAAATGTGGTATTATATTTCAAATAAGGGGGAGATATAATGAAGAATAAAAAAAGAATTTTATATGTTATAATACCTATTGTTATTATTGTGTTAGCTGTTTTAAGTTATAGTTACATCAGAATTAAACAAGATACGGATTTGCAAGAAATCACTTTAGAAGAATTTCAAAAACTGATAGATGATAATCAATCTGAGAGTAAGTACATATATGTAGGAAGAAGTACCTGCCCTAGTTGCGATGTTGTATATCCAGAACTTTGTAAAATTTCTCAAAACAAAAAGTTAATTATTTTATATTATAATACAGCGCAGGATAGAGATACAAATGCTGACGAGATGTATTCTTTATTAGATAAGCTAGGTGTAGATACTATTCCTACTGTTATTAAAATAAGGGACAGTTTGGTCGTAGAAAAATATACTGGGGAAGAATTTGTTGATAGCTATAAAAGGTAGGTGATTAATTGTGCGTGAGGGATTTTCTAAACAAAATGAAAGTGATGATATACTCACATTAAAGAAATATATTTTATCTCTCCCTTTACTAGGTTTGATCTCATCAATCGGTATACTTTGTATACAGTTCTTGATAGATAAACCTTGGTCTATTTATTCCTTATTATTAAATGTAATACCTTTAATATTTATGTTAATACTTTTTTGCGTTATTACTTTCTTTTGCAAAAAGAAAGTAAGTTGCATAGATTTAACAAAAAAAAGAATTGTATTATATACTATTTTGTTTGTATTAATCGCTTTTCTAAATATTGGTTTGTATAGAGTAAAAAATGTTGATATATTAAAATACAGTTTTGATACAGTTTATCAACATATAGAAGAAAGTGATAATAGGGTTTACGTAGTATTTGGCTCAAAAACTTGTCTGTATTGTGAAAATATGCAGGAAATTTATAAATCAGCTTTTTTAGAAAACAAAATTAATTCGTATTATTATGTGGATTTGCTTTATGAAGGTCAAAATGATGATTTAATTAAAAAACAAAATGTTTCTGAAATTCCATTGTTGGTTATATATCATAATGGAGAAGAAGAAAAAAGACTTGTTGGAACTGCTGTGGAAGATCAGGTTTCTCAATTTTTGCATTAACCTAACAAAAGTAATTTTTGATGGAAAGGAGGATGTAGTTTATGAAGAAAACAATTAAAAAGGTAATATCTGTTGTTTTAGTTGTGACTATGATGTGTGGTGTATCTGTAACGGCACTTGCTTCTGATAATAATGATCAAACAGAAGAGGTCATTCAGGATGCACTGAATTCTACTGATGTTGAAGCAACTGTTACACAGCTTGATTCTGACACACGTGATTCGATATGGAATATGAGTTTTGCTGGGAGTGAAGAGGTTAAGACACTGAATGATAAGTTGGCATCAGATGGCTATGTTCAGGAGGAGACAAACGACACTATGGCTGTTGAGATTGTTATGGATAACGATCCATCTTATAAAATGATTTACATTTTTAGATTATATACAAATAGCTCTGATGAAAAAGTTATGGCGATGTTTGTTGATTTCCCTGGAAGCCAAACTGCCCCGACAATATGGGCTCAAAAGATTGGAGCAGATAATGAGATGTCTGATTATTATATGTATTTAGATGAATCACCTAATATTGCGCGAAAATCTACAGAGTGGTGGATATGCACACTTGGCGCTACAGTAGCTTGTACATTATATTCTGCTATGTTATTTGCAATTTTACCTGCTTCGTTAATTGCTGGAGCTACATGTAATGTGGCATTTGCTTATGCATGCGGATAACAATGATAATTAATTTTAATATTTTTTAAGGTTAATGCAAATGATTTTAAGAGCGGTATGTACTGTATTACAGACATACCGCTCAGACTGTAGACAAAGTCTCTGGTTTACACCGGGACTTTTCTATTGCAGTTATCAACATTTCAATGATTCTTCTGGTTTTTATCAAAAAATTTTCTGCTTATCACTTTAATTTCTGTTATATATTATTGTTAGGGAATGCAAACTGTCAACTTCCAGCTCATTCTACAAAAGATAACGGATTACTTTGAGAAAAAAGTGGAATTATAGCCATTTAACGTGCTATGGAGACTTGTCAGAAAAGGGAAACGCCGACAGTTTACACTGATCGGCGGTTTCCTTTTATCGGCTGTCCCTGTCAAAGGACTTCTTTTTCTGTTTCGGCTGGTGCTTCTGTTTCCCCTCTGCCTGAAGCTGGCGCAAACGTTTCAGTACACTTTCCCGTTCAGGCGACTTTGTCTGTTCCCTTTGGGTGGGTTTCTGTTTTTCTTTGACCTGCCGTTCCCATGCGGCAAGGTCACGGTTGCATTGTTCCACAACGCTTTCCATTTCTCGGAAAGTCCGCATAAAAACTTGCACATCGGGATAACCGTCCTCTTTGAGCGTATCGGGGATTTTATCCAGTCTGTCGGCAATCTCCGCTTCGGTTTCTTTGATTTTTACCTCCAACGCTTTTCGTTCTTTTCCTTTGAAAAGTCCCTTTGTATCGGCAAGCTGCTGTTTCAACTGCGGCAGAACTTTGTCCTGCAAGTTTTTGATTTTCCTTGCCTTATCCTGTACTTTTATCATCAGATTTCGCATATGACGGAACTCTGCCATATCAATATCAAGCGTAGGCTTAGGCGGCATATCCTTTTCACGGATAAGATTTTGCAGAAAGTCTTTTGCCTTTGCCACAATCCCACGGAACAGATTAGGCAGCCAGCCTTTGCTTTTGATAGATTGGTTTGCTTTTTCGTATATCTCTGTCTGCTTGACTTCTAAAATCTTTGCTTCGGAAATACCCGATAACAACGCCATATCCGCTGTCCTGTTCCATTCCTGCCTTGCGGTGTTGTCCGCTGCAATCTCTGCGGCTTTGGGATTGTTCTTACCGATTTTCTTAGTGGGAAGATAAACGCTGTTCTTATCAAATACCTTTAACTGCTGTTCGGGATCAGAGATATGCCGATTGATAAGGTCGGTGTAAATCTCTTTTACCTCCCGAAGAAAAGGCTCGCTTTTGAATTTATCATCTTTTACAGTAAAGAGGTGGCTTTCGTAAATTTCGCCTTTTTTTATAACGGTGCAGCCTTTCTGTATCTGTCCGTCCTCCCCTGTGATTTCTTTCTTGGTGCGTACCCTTTTGCCTGTTTCATCATAAAACACGCTGCGTGTGGCTATCTTGATGTCAGGCTCAGGAAGTAGTTTTCGCTCACTAAAGATAAGATGGATATGATAATTCGTCTTGCGCTTGTTGTGGTGGAGGGCAGACACGCACTCCACACCGTACCGCCTGCGGAACTCCTCCGTAAAGTCCTCCAGCACTTGCTGTGGCTCGTATCTTGTATAAACTTCGGGCAGGGCGATAATCAATTCCCTTGCTTCGATACATTTCCCCTCTGCACCGCTTCGCTTACATTCCTGCTGGCTTTCCCTTGCAAGGTTACTCCAAAATTCATTGTCAGCGGTGCGGTAGGTAGCATAAAGGTTTTCCTGCCTTGCGTGGCTTGTGATATAGGATATTCTTCCCTTGACATTTGGCAGCTTCGACATCTGTATAAATGAGTGTCTTGCCATATACTCCTTCCTCCCTTAACAGGCATACTCTTTTTGCAACCGAGAAATCGGTTGCCGCTGTTTCGGCGGCGTAAGCAGACGGACAGCAAAGAAAACAGCAGGCTGTTTTCTTCTGTATCATAGCGGCGGTGCATTGCTCGAAGCTGTGGTACAGTGCCCCCTGCAAGGGCGAAAT
>CANROX010000061.1 GCA_947632335.1 uncultured Clostridia bacterium | reverse complement strand
ACAATATAGTGAGAGGCAGGATAGATTGCGGCGTGCTTTACTACTGCATTCAGTTCTCCCGTAAGTGGATTTATTTCTGAAATTCTGTCAATTTCATCTCCAAAATATTCAACCCTAATAATATAGTCAGAGGCGGCTGCGGGAAAAATCTCTATTGTATCTCCTTTTACACGAAATTTGTTTCTTGTAAAGTTAATATCGTTCCTTTCATATTGAAGTTCCACCAGCTTTTTGGTCAGTTCCTCTATTGGTTTTTCCATTCCCGGTCTTAGAGAAATGACCATATTACGATAATCAATAGGATTTCCCAAGCTGTAAATACATGATACAGACGCAACAATAATAACATCTCTTCTTTCGGAAAGTGCAAGAGTTGCACTGTGGCGAAGTTTATCTATTTCATCATTTATACTGCTGTCTTTTTCAATATAGGTATCTGTGGATGGCACATATGCCTCAGGCTGATAATAATCATAGTAGGATACAAAATACTCCACTGCGTTGTCGGGAAAAAACTCTTTAAATTCTGAACAAAGCTGTGCGGCAAGAGTTTTATTATGGGCAAGCACAAGGGTGGGTCTGTTCACTTTTTCAATTATATTTGCCATGGTAAAGGTTTTACCGGAACCGGTTACCCCGAGTAAGGTTTGTTCTTTATTTCCCTCATTTAAACTTTTGACAAGAGCGTCAATAGCCTGTGGCTGGTCGCCGGTAGGTTTATATTCAGATTTAATCTTAAAATCCATAAAACTTATTCATCCTCAGAAAAGAAAATACTCTTTGTCATTTCACTTTGAGCTAAAGATACATAATCGTTATCCGCAATAATTATATGGTCAATTAACATACAACCAATAATTTCTAAAGTCTTTTTTAAATTAATTGTTACCTCTATATCATCTCTCGACGGGCAGGCAACACCGCTTGGGTGATTATGAGCTATGGTTGCAGTATATGCGTTGTACTTAACACAAAGCTCTACAATTTTTCTTACAGGAACCTCCGAGGAAGTAAATGAACCTTTGGAAACACACCCGCAGTATAATTCCTTACCCTTTGAGTCTAAAAGTAAAAGATATACCTCTTCATTTTCCTTGCCAATATATTTAGGCAGGAATATTTCGCCTAGGGTTTCAAAATTAACTATCTTATCAGTATTATTATGCTTATCATTAATATAAATTCTTGCAAATTCCGGAATCATTTTTAGAAGTATTGCGACATGCTCGCTTATTCCGCTTTCCACCAATGTACTGATACTTGCGTCGCAAATAGCAGAAAATGAACCAAAGGTATCAAGTAACCTATGTGCAAGACCGTTGGTATCTCTCCTGGGACAGGCGTAATACAGGAGCATTTCCAACTGTTCATGACTCTCAAAAAATTCAAGGGAACCTGCGTCTGTAAATTTTTTCTTCATTCTGGCACGGTGGTTTTCGTGTATATTTTTCTTTTCCATAATCATCACCACAGATAATATAGGGCTTTTTATATTATTTCTCAATTTTGAATGATAACACAATATGTTGGGTCGGGTCAACAGTAGTTACGCAATTGATACCATTTGTAATAATATAACCCTCAAAAATCATATTAACTGTTTTTATATAAATAACTATACCTTTATAGAATGAACTGTGTTATAATAGAAAAAGGAGGGATATTATGGAATATTCTAAAATACTTGCAGATATGTTTGATACAGAAGAAAAATATATAGATAATATTATTAATCTTCTTGATGATGGCAATACAATACCCTTTATTGCAAGATACAGAAAAGAAATGCATGGCTCAATGGACGACCAGCTTATAAGAGAAATTTCCGAAAAACTGGAGTATCTTCGTAATCTAAATAAAAGGCGTGAGGAAATTAAAAATCTTATAAATGAACAGGGAAAGCTCTCTGATGAATTAACATCTGCCATTGACAGGGCAGAAACATTAAGTGAACTGGAGGATATATACAGACCGTACAGACCAAAGAAAAAGACAAGGGCGTCTGTTGCAAAGGAAAAAGGATTAGAGCCTTTTGCTATGGAAATATATATCCAGGATAAAAATACAAATCCGTCGGTTTCTGCACAAAAATATGTTAACGCAGAAAAGGAAGTTAATACCGTAGAGGACGCCATTAACGGTGCAAAGGATATTATTGCTGAACTAATTTCAGATAATTCAGAAGTAAGAAAAAAATTAAGGAAAGAAGTTAATAACAAAGGCATACTGTGTTCAAAAGCAAGTGATAAGGATAAGGACAGCGTATACAATTCTTTCTATGACTACAGCGAGCCTGTAAAAAGTGTAGCTGACCATAGACTTTTAGCTATTAACCGAGGAGAAAAAGAGGGATTTCTTAAAGTCTCAATTAATTTTGATGAAGGTAATTTTTTAAATTCTATATGTTATAAAATATTTAAAGGCACTAATAAAATGTGCGAGGATATTATTAAAGAGGCACTTACAGACTCTTATAACAGACTGATTTTCCCCTCTATTGAGAGAGAAATTAGAAGTACTCTTACAGAAAAAGCAAATGAAAATTCTATGAAAGTGTTTGCTCTTAATTTAAGGCAGCTACTTATGCAGCCTCCGGTAAAGGGCAAAACGGTACTTGGACTTGACCCGGGATATAGGACTGGCTGTAAGGTTGCAGTAGTTGACGAAACCGGTAAGGTGTTAGACACAACTGTTATTTACCCCACACATTCAGACAGTAAAAAACAGGAGTCTGCCCAAAAGATTTTATCGCTTATAGAAAAATATGGTGTTGATATTATTTCCATTGGCAACGGTACTGCAAGTAAAGAAACAGAAATGTTTGCCGCAGATGTAATTAAGAAAACTAACAGAGATGTTAAATATATGGTGGTAAGTGAGGCCGGTGCCTCTGTATATTCAGCTTCCAAACTGGCAGCCAATGAACTTCCAAAACTGGATTTAACCCTCAGAAGCGCTGTATCAATAGCAAGAAGATTGCAGGACCCTATGGCAGAACTTGTTAAGATAGACCCAAAGGCTATTGGGGTTGGACAATATCAGCATGATATGCCCCAAAAAAGGCTTTCCGAAACACTTGACGGTGTTGTAGAAAGCTGCGTAAACTCCGTTGGTGCAGATTTAAATACAGCCTCCCCTGCCCTGCTGTCAAGGGTTTCCGGCCTTAATTCAACCGTATGTAAAAATATTGTTACATACCGTGAGGAAAACGGAACATTTAATTCTCGTTCAGAATTAAAGAAAGTCCCTAAGCTGGGTCCTAAGGCGTTTGAGCAGTGTGCCGGATTTTTGAGAGTTGCCGAAAGTAAAAATCCATTTGATAATACTGCCGTACACCCGGAAAGCTATAATACTGCTAAAGCACTTTTAAATTCCCTAGATTATAATGATGAGGAAATTAAAAGCGGAAATTATAAAGATTTGCAAATCAAAGTACAGAAATACGGAATTAATAAACTTTCCAAAAAACTTGAAATTGGCGTCCCTACCCTTGAGGACATTGTAAAGGAGCTTTCTAAACCCGGCAGAGATCCCCGTGATGAATTGCCAACTCCAATAATGCGTTCAGATGTCCTTGATATTAAAGATTTAAAGGAAGGTATGGAGTTAAAAGGTACTGTAAGGAATGTTATTGACTTTGGTGCGTTCATCGATATAGGCGTGCATCAGGACGGACTTGTTCATATTTCACAGATTTGCGACAAATATATAAAACACCCGTCGGAAATTCTTAAAGTAGGCGACATTGTAAATGTCAAAATACTTTCCATAGAGCCGGAGAAAAAGAGAATTTCTTTAACAATGAAATTATAAAAATAGTTTATACACAAAACCTCCTATGTAAATCATAGGAGGTTCTGTTCAGTATTTTATTTTAGTATTTTTGCCTTTTCTACTTCAAGGTCCTTTTGTATTTCATTTATTCTTTTGATAATATCAGCAACGGCCTCAGGTTCATTTTTTGGCTTCAACTTCTCACCCACTAATTCTTTTTCATGAGCCATTTCTTCTCTCTTTTTAATATCCTTGCGAAATACGGTTTTAAATACTGTGCGTACAAATGGTTGAATAAAAAATAGCTGCGTAAAGAAAGCAAATGGAAAATTAAAACACATGAGCTTTAACCAGTTTGCCAGTAAAGTTATTACAGAAAAACCTGCATAGTATGGATAATATATTACAGAAGCAATAAAGCTCATAGCAGGACACATAAGACCGACGGTTGCACATATGATAGCAGACTCGAAAATCATCGGATGATTTCTTCTTGGGTCAAATAATTTGCTTGCAAGTTTAAAGGAACAAGGACTTCCCATAAGCATTTCCAGTGTATAAGCAAATAAAAATTCGATAACAATAACTGACCATATAGGCATATATGTACCAAACATATAAACCCCGCCTTGCTTATTAATTGCATCCAGCACACCACTTGTCCTTGCTGTTTCCGTTAAAGCCGTACCATTAACTACATAAAGGCTAAAAAATACATATGCATGTACCGTAATCAGTACGGTTACAAAAGCAAAAAACATTCTTTGAAATTGATTTCTTGGCATAATAATTCTCCTTTTTTGCACAAAAATAGACACATATAGCACATTATAAGATGTAACCTGTACCGTAATCAGATTTACACGCATATGCGCTACATGTGTCGTTGGTTCTAAATTAACAATATAATTTGTTTTTGATTGCCACTACTTTACGGCAACCACCAAAGTATTATAAAATATTTTCTTTATAAAATCAAGAAAATATTAAAATAAACCCAACATTATATTACTAATTTTGCTATATTATTAAAACATAAATAATCAATAGAGA
>CANROX010000060.1 GCA_947632335.1 uncultured Clostridia bacterium | reverse complement strand
CCTCCTATGGTTCTTTATCTAATTCTACCATAGGAGGTCTCTTTTTTCTATTGTCCGTTTTTACTGGACTTGTGCACAAAACATAGGTCTTTTTAATATATTCAATCAGCAAACAGGAACAACCCAGTTCATTTTATCTTCAATCTTGCCCCACTGGATTCCTGTAAGATTATCGTACAGTTTCTGACTGATTTCTCCGATTTCTCCATTATTAATTGTCATAACCTTGTCACCACATCTTAATTCGCCTATTGGAGAAATAACTGCGGCAGTACCTGTACCAAAGCTCTCTTTCAGCCTGCCCTCGTCGTATGCCTGCATAACCTCATCAATGGACAGCCTTCTCTCGGAAACCTTGTAACCCCAGGATTTAAGAAGTTCAATGGTACTCATTCTTGTTATACCGCTGAGAATAGAACCCTGTAGAGATGGAGTAATAACTTCGTCGTCAATAACAAAAAATACATTCATTGTACCAACTTCTTCAATGTATTTTCTCTCAACGCCGTCAAGCCAGAGAACCTGTGTGTAATTAATTTTTTCAGCCTCGTCCTGTGCCTTTAGAGAAGCGGCATAGTTTCCGCCTGTCTTTGTAAAACCCATACCGCCCTTAACTGCACGAACATAGTTTTCTTCAACATAAATCTTAACAGGATTAAGTCCTTCGGGATAATAAGCGCCAACAGGTGAACAAATAACAACATAGAGAAGATTATGTGCCGGGTGAACGCCAAGATGAGCGTCTGTTGAAAAAATAAAGGGTCTTAAATAAAGGGAAGTACCCTCTGAATGCGGCACCCAATCCTTTTCAACTTCAACTAACTTTTTAAGTGCCTCAACACAAAATTCTTCATCGATTGGGGGGATACAAAGTCTTTCGTTGGAAACATTAAGACGAGCCATATTTTTATCAGGTCTGAAAAGGTTAATGCCCCCGTTCACATTCCTGTAAGCCTTTAAGCCCTCAAATACTTCCTGGCCATAGTGAAGAACCATAGCCGACGGGTCAAGGGAGATTGGACCGTAGGGAACAATTCTTGGGTCATGCCAACCCTTGCCCTCTGTATAATTCATCATAAACATATGGTCAGTAAATATCTGACCAAATCCCAACTTACTTTCATCTGTTGGCTTAGCTTTAGGATTTTTTGTGAGTTCAATTTTAATTTCTTGCATTTCTATCCGACCTTTCCTTTTTTAAACTCTCTGAAAACTATTTTATCACTCATATATGTGTTATGTCAATATCCATTAATTTTTTCATATCATTTGGTATTGGGCAGTTAATATCTATGTTTTCCCCTGTTATTGGATGAATAAATGATACTCTTGAACAGTGGAGCGCCTGTCTGTTTATATCATTTCTTTTTCCGCCGTACAAGTCATCCCCTGCAAGTGGATAACCCAAAAATTTCATATGACACCTAATTTGGTGAGTTCTTCCCGTATCCAGTTTACATAGTATCTTGGTATATTTTGAGTTTCTTTTTAATATAAAATAGTGAGTAACAGCCCTTGCGCCCATGTCGTTTACTTCTCTAACCATTTTACTGCCTTTTTTTAAAGTAATAGGCTTATTTATTGTCCCGTCACATTCAATAATACCCTCACATATAGCGGTGTATTCCTTGTATAGGGATTTAAGTTTTGAGGCAGTATACTTGTCCTTTGCAATTACAACAAGTCCTGAGGTATCCCTGTCAATCCTATTTATTACCCTAAAGGTATAACTCTCGCCCCTATTAAGAGAATAATCTCTGACAATATTTGCTAATGTGTCATTCTGGTGATTTTTTGTGGGATGAACAGGCATATTTATAGGCTTATTTATAATGAGGATATACCTGTCTTCAAATACAATGTTAAGTTCTCCCTTGACAGGTACAATTTCATTTGTATCTACCGGGATTTTTATATTTATAACATCACCGGTGTTCACATGGTCAACTGTTCTAATCTGTTCACCATTCCTCGTGATTCCCAGTTCTGTGCGTACAAGCCTTGTAATCATTCTTGCCGAAACACCGCAGGCCCTTTTTAAAAAGGTCTTGCATAGAGCGTTATCGTATTTTTCTGTTACGGTAAAGGAAATAGTTTTATCCATATTAACTGAAAAGATGGCTTGAATATGATAGGAACACAACTAATAACCCCTCCACAACAAAAATTAGAGGAAGTCCTACCATAAACAGAGAATTTCTTGTTTTGTGATGTATCAATTTCATTGTTATATACATAGCAGGTGAACCGCCTATTAAACCAATAAGTATAAGGGCATTTTCATTCACCCGTCTTGCACCGGCTTTGCTTGCAATTTTATCGTATCTGGTAACAATAAAAGCCAACATATTAATAATTACCAGATAGATAACAAATATATAAACTAAAAAACTCATAATTTACCTCTGAAAGGATGTATAATTTGAAATATAAAATTATTTTATCTATGATTACTGTAGTAATGCTCGCCTCTGTATTTTCTCTTAATTACAATCATAATGCCAAAACAGATACCACTTTAAAGCCTGTTTCAACAACAGCAGAATCGTTGAATAAAACTAAAAATAAAACTGCCAAAGTAAAACAAGAAAACAAAAACAAATTTATAAAAGGTCTGTGGATAACTTATATGGAGCTGGATACCAGTGACACAGATAGGAGCTATTCTGCTTTCAAAACTAAGTTTAACGAAATTTTACAAAAAGCAAAAAACAGCGGTTTTAACACGCTGATTGTTCAGGTAAGACCATTTTCGGACGCCCTGTATAAATCAAAATATTTTCCCTTTTCACATATTATAAGCGGAAAACAGGGTGAAAATCCTGACTATGACCCACTTGAATATATGTGCTCCATTTGTCACAAAAATAATATTGATATTCACGCCTGGGTAAACCCTTATAGAATATGTACCAATAATACTCCAAACAGCTTATCAAAAGACAATCCGTATATAGAGGATAAATCCCTTGGAATAGAGATTAAAAGCGGAATATATTATAACCCTGCACTTGAAAAAGTTCAAAAATTAATCGTAAACGGGGTCAAGGAGATTGTAGAAAATTACGATGTTGACGGAGTGCAGTTTGATGATTATTTTTACCCCGCCAAAACAAAAGACTTTGACAGTAAGGAATACTCGGAATACACTAAAACCCATAAAAATAAACCCATGAGCCTATCACACTGGCGAAAGGAAAATGTAAATAAACTTATAAGAGAAACATATAAGGCCGTACACTCTGTAAAAAGCAATGTTGTATTTGGTATATCACCGCAGGGCAATATAAAAAACAATGACGAAATCTACGCCGATGTAAAAACCTGGTGTTCAAAAACAGGTTACATAGACTACATTTGCCCGCAACTGTACTATAGTCTCGATAATCCGGCTTTAGGATATGAGGACGCCCTCAACAGCTGGAAAAAAATAATTAAAAATAAAAATCTCAAGCTGTATTCAGGACTTGCAGGATATAAGGCAGGCACTGACAGTGACAGCGGTACTTGGGAAGATTTTGACGATATACTGCTAAAGGAGTATAATATCGCAGTTAACAAAAAGGTGAATGGAATTATGTTATACAGCTATAATTCTTTAACAGAAAAATCGGCAAAAAAAGAAATCTCAAATCTCACTAAAAAACTTAAAGAAACTTAAACAAGTTCACCTATGCAATAATCATTATAGGCCTTATTTATCCTAATATTTTTTATTATATGGGATAGGTCCTCATCTGCATAAATATGAACAGGGGTGTAGTTCATAGTATAACCCTCCCAGTAGCCGTCAGGTCTTTTTCTTTCAAATAGTACGGTGTATGTATTTCCAACCTGACTTTCAAGAAATGCCTTTCTGTCTTTTTCGGTCACTTCAATCATCTTTTTACTTCTTTCGGATTTTACAGAACTATCAACTTGATTAGGAAGTGTATCACCTACAGTGCCCTTTCTTCTGGAATATATAAAGGTATGAACCTTTGCAAAGTTAATTGAGTGAACAAAATCCAAGGATTTTTTAAACTCCTCCTCTGTTTCCCCTGCAAAACCTACCATAACATCAGTTGTAATAGAGCAGTCCTTAAATGCCTTTCTAAGATTTTCCACAATAGTCCTGTAGTCCTCTGAACTGTAATGTCTATTCATTCTTTTAAGAGTTTCGTCACAACCGGACTGCAAAGAAAGATGAAACTGGGGGCATAGCTTTTCACACTTTGAAAGTCTGTTAATAAATTCAGGGTCTAATCTTTCCGGTTCCAATGAGCCGAGCCTTATTCTCTCCACACCCTCAACTGAGGCAACGGCCTCAACAGCGTCGCATAGGTTTTTGCCTGTATCCTGTCCAAAGCAGGAAAGGTTAATGCCTACCAGAACTATCTCCTTAAATCCCTTACAGGAAAGTATTTTTGTTTCCTCAATAAGTTCGTCAATATTTTTTGAACGAACTCTCCCCCTGGAATATGGAATAATACAATAGGAACAAAACCTGTTGCAACCGTCCTCAATTTTTATCTGCGCCCTTGTTCTCTCTTCAAAAGAAGAAATTTGCAGGGGTTCAAATACTTCATTTTTAATATGTTCTGAAACATTTATATACTTTTCTTTATCTTTAAGGTGTTCTGTAATAATAGAAGAAATATCACTTCTGCTGGTGTTGCCCACCACAATATCACATATAGAGTATATCTCATCTTTTGGAAAGGCTTGGGACATACAGCCTGTTACAACAATAACAGCGTCAGGATTATTGCGCCTAACACGCCTGATAATTTTACGATTTTTACTGTCACTTACAGATGTAACGGAACAAGTATTAATAATAAAAATGTCAGTCTTTTCGTTGTTATGGGATAAAGTATATCCGTCCCTAATCATTATTTCAGTCATAGCCTGAGATTCGTACTGATTAACTTTACAACCCAATGTTATTATACTGAATGTCATAATAATTCTCCCTTAAAAGCTAACATTAAGTATAAAATTTTTTTAGAAAAAAGTCAACACAGACAAAAAGAGTTGCCACAAAGTGACCTGCCCCAAATTGTACGGACAGCACAAAAAAGACCTGTGTGGTAGATAGTATAAAAAAATTAAGCAACATAC
>CANROX010000059.1 GCA_947632335.1 uncultured Clostridia bacterium | reverse complement strand
TAAGATTTTTTATGAAAGGAGATTAATATGAAAAAGAGATTAATAATTATATCAATATGCCTGGCATTTTTGATGACTTCCATTTCCGCTGTTTTTGCGGTAGATGTTGGTAATAATGCAGGCAGTAATACGGGACAAAATTCTGATCCTAAATCAAGTATCCCGGGCGGTACATTCGTAACCTACAACCTTACACATGTTGTATCCTCAAATATGCAGGAGGAAGTATGGGGTTACTACGAAACAACAATGCCATCCTCTGAACCTCAAATTACGGATTCAACTCAACCAACAACTGAAGGAAAAATTGAACCAACTGAACCATCAAAGAAACCATCAAATATCATTAAGAAAAATATAAAAATGAAAGCTGGGGCTTGCAAAAAGATTAAGGTTTCTGGAAAAATACTAAAATGCTCCTCTTCCAAAAAGAAAGTTGCAAAGGTAAGTTCCAAAGGGAAAATTACAGCCCTTATAAAGGGAAGGTCAACGGTAACAATAAAAACCAATAAGAAAAAATATAAATGCAATGTTCAAGTTACCACCAATCCAAAATTAATTGAAAGCTCAATAACAATGGTAAGGGGATTCCCTGTAAATATTAAGATAAAGGGGAAGGCTCCTGGTGTTAAAAATAAATATAAAAATACCAAAGTTGCAAAAGTAATATCCAAGAAAACAGCTAAATCAATGTATAATAAATTATTTAAAAACTTTATTCTTAATAAGAAGGATAAAAAGGCTATAGCAAAATCTATATCCAATAATATTCAAATTAAGGCGTTAAAGCCAGGCAAATCAACATTAACTATAACAGTTAACGGTAAAAAATTAAAATTAAAGGTAAATGTGATTAAATATCAACCAAAATATTGGGGATGCTATATCAGTTATTCTGATGGAGGCATTGCATATGGTGATGATTCGGCTTATTATGGATTTGGTAAGAGACATCATTGGGGCAGCAATGGAGGTTATTATTATGGGGATGGAGATGGATGGTTTTGTCCATAAAATATAAATTTTAGAGGTGATTGTTAATGGTTTTTATGGATTTTGAAACAAAAGGTTTAGATGGACCAATAACAGACATAGCATACGCCTTTAGAAATGAAAATGGCAAGATATTGGTTAACAAAGAAAGGGATATCACCTCTGCATTAAGGAAAATTTTTGCTGATGACGGTCAGGTTCTCATGTTCTATATAATATGCATTGCATTTCATACACAAATACATCATCTTCTAGTGTAAACATTAATAACAAATATTTTACTGGAATTATTTTAGGATCAGGAAGATTTTCGAGTGTAGTACTCAATAAAAAATAAAAGCTATAGAAGGGCCACATTTCAGTAATGTGGCTCTTTGTGAAGAGGTAGATATGAAGAAATATGTGGCTTTAATTTTTGTAATAATACTCCTATTTTGTGGATGTAACGAAAATAATAATATGGCAAAAGAACTTACTAATGATAATTTACCCGACTATCAATATATGTTCTCCGGTGGGTCAAGGATGACATCTATTCAAAAGACACAGGGAGGATATTATGTTTTGTCAGGTGATTTTATCTATTACGTAGATGAAAAAAATATGAACACAGTACCACTCTGCAACAAAACAAATTGTATGCATACTCTTGATGATAAAAACTGTAATGCTCATTTTGAGTCCTTGGACAGTACATATAATATGCAGGTATATAAGGATAAAATATATATACTCAGTAAGGAGCTTGTAGAGGATAAAGATGGGATAGCCAACTACAAATCGGTATTGTATAGGTTGTCCTTAGATGGCTCTGAAAAAGACAAGTTTTATACTTTTGAAAAGCTCATATATAGCTTTTATATAGTTGATGATTACATTTTTTATGATACTATGATAGAGGATGAAGAGGGTTCCTATGAAAGTAATGTTAACAATAGTATATACAAAAAGTCCCTTGATGTTAATGATTCGCCAAAACTTGTGGTAAATTATTCCGACTATAAAGGACATTACAAATATGGTTGTACAATTAAAAATATATATAAGGACAAGCTCTATGTTTATGAATGTTATCAAACAGTTAAAAATATTGAAAAAGCAAAGGGCGAAGAAGCAAAACAATGGAATTTTGTTATTATAGATTTGAAGAATGGCAAGAGGATTAAGGAATTACAGATGAACAATAATAGCGAAGAAAATTATTTTGCGGGAATATGTCACGATAAATTACTAAGAAGCGTCATAAATAATAAGAAAAAGACAGAAACTTTCTACCTTTCAAATCTTGATGGTAGTAATCCAAAAAAATTGTTTGTCCAAAAAATGAACAAGGATGCCACAGTTAAATATGAGGTTATTTGTGATGATAAATACATATATTCAGATAATGTAAATGATAAATCAGCAAAGAAAAGATGGGTTGAGGTATATAATACTTCCGGCGAAAAATTATCAAGGGTATATTATCCTGATGAGAACACAGGAATTCATCTCAGTGTACAGGGTGATGATAAATATTTTTGGTTTGAGAATGACGGTGTTGTATTTGTAATTGAAAAAACTCAGTTCCTGAATGACAATGGTAAACTGGAATTCAAACAGATTACATAATTCTATCCAATAAGAAGGTCTGTATGAAACTTACATATTATGAACTGCAAAAGGTAATAGGAAAGAGAACATTTCTCATAGTGCTTGCACTTTGCTTTGTTATCAACATTTTTCTTCTTTACTACACACAAAGCTCTGATGAAGAAAATTTGAAACTTCAATATAAAGACAAGTATGTTGAAATGATAAATCAATATAAAAATTTACCCACCGATAAGGCGGTAGAAAAGGTGGAAGCTGAACAATTTGCCTATGATATTTATGCCGAAATGAATAGCATAGCCTTTGCAGCTGAAGAAGAGGAAATAAAGACTATTACCAAAAACTTACAACAGTACAAAAAGAATAATCCAAAAGCATATAAAAAAGCGGAAAATATTGCAAAACAGGGAGAAAATCTTTGGGAGGTTCAGTTCCTCTATGATGTTTCTGGTCAGCTTAATTACATAAAATCCTACTCTGATTTTATCGGTCAAATGGGACAAAGGGCAGATTTGCAGTCAAGTGTGTCAGTCTTTGGTGATAAAAATTCCTTTTCCTACAACAATCTTTACAAAACCGCAGAAGACTACCGACATCTTAAAAATATAGATTTGTCAATAGGCAACAGCAACGCCCTTAAAGCCACAACGGAATATACATTAACAGACTTTTTTGTTATTGCAGTAGTGTTTCTTGTTTGTATTTTCCTGTTTGGATATGAAAGGGACAGGGGACTTTACAACCTTGTGAAAACATCAAAATACGGCAGACTAAGGACAATAATTTCAAAGCTGTTGGTTCTTTTCGGGGTGTCAATAGCACTCAGCCTGATTTTTACAACAGGTAACTATATAACAAACACTCTGCTCTACGGCACTGATGATTTAAACAGGAGTATTCAGTCTGTTCCTGAATTTCGCAACTGTCCTTTCGGGTTGAGTGTATGGCAGTATCTTATACTATTTGCATTGATGAAAATCACAGGAGCAGTAGCAGTATCGTCAATATTTGCAATGATTTTCACCATCTTTTCAAGCCCCGCCCTTATGTATATTGCATCTGTGGGTGTAGTAACAGGTGAGTATCTCCTATACGCATTTATTCCATCTGCATCATCCTTTAATTATCCTAAATTTATCAATATTTTCTATGTTTTAAGCAACAGCTTTGCCTGTGAATATATTAATCTCAATATTTTTTCAAAGGCTGTCACAGCATTTCCTTTGGTGCTGACTGTTTTCGGGTTTGTTGTAATAGGGTGTTCGATAATTTCCTGTGTGATTTTCAGCAGAAAAAATCAGAGTCGCAAAACCTCTGCACTTTCAGAATGTTTTGCAAAAATCAAAACGAGGTTCTTCAAAATCAGGGGAAGTGTAAGTGTTTCCCTTGGAGAGATTTACAAATTCCTTGTACAAAATAAGATGGCTGTTCTTCTTATTCTCCTTGTGGGTTACGGTGTGGTAAATTCCATAGGCACAGTTGCTTACAGCTACCTTGATATATCCGACAGCGACTACAAGGCATATATGGAACGTCTGGAGGGCGATATAACCCCAGATAAGGTGGATTTTATTCATAGGGAGGAAAAGTATTTTAGTAATCTTGAAAAACGCCTTGCAGAAATTGAAAATGACCAATCACTATCCGACAATGCAAAAGGTGCGTTATCCATCTCAATTAACAGCATTATAGAAACAAAAGGTACAGCCTTTGACAGAGTAAAATCTCAGTACAAAAGACTCCAAAAGTTGCAAAAACAAGGTGTTAATTCAAGGTTTATTGATGAAAATGTTTACAGCAATTTTGTTTCTAACAGTATTAGAGAATGGAAAAACTGTGCAATTATATTCCTGATTTTAATAATTATGTTGCCTGTGATTTTTACAGGAGAATATAAAAACAGTATGATTAATCTTATAAGGCCAACGAAATTCGGCAAAACAGCAGTTTTCGTCCGCAAAGAGATTTTCTCTTTGTCTGCAATGATAATCGGTTTTGTTATAGTTTATTTGCCTTATTTTATAAGATTTATCAGCACATACGGAAGGGACAGCTTTGTAACACCTGCAATATGTTTGCTTGAAGAAAATAACGGACTTTCACTTTCAGTAATTGGTGTTGCTTTGCTTGTGTTAATAGGCTATTTTGTACTGTCAGTCTTTGCAGTTTCCCTCATCAATTTAGTGTCGCTACTACTTAAAAACTATCTGATGACAATGTTGCTTTCATCAGCATTGCTGTTAATTCCGACTTTTGCTGTTATTAATTTTGAAAGCATAAGGTTCGGCAGTATTGTAGTAGAAAACAATATGATTGCAGTATGGGTGACAATAGGCTTATGCACTTTTCTGTCGGTGGTATTCACATTAATCAGCCATAAGGTTTATACGGAGGAATAATATGCCCACACTTGAAATTAACAACATAAGCAAAACCTATAAAAAGGGAACAGTAAAAGCGCTTGACGATTTTTCTGTAACACTTACACCGGGAGTTTATGGACTACTCGGTCCCAACGGTGCAGGTAAGTCAACGCTTATGAATATTATCACAGACAACCTTAATGCAGATAGTGGTGAGGTTTTGTATGACGGAGGAAACATCAAAACATTAGGTAAAGACTACCGTTCTGTCCTTGGGTATATGCCACAGCAACAGGGACTTTATGATGACTTTACCCTCAACAGATTTTTGTGGTATATGGCGGCTCTAAAAGG
>CANROX010000058.1 GCA_947632335.1 uncultured Clostridia bacterium | reverse complement strand
GAATTTTTAAGCTGGACGAAAAAGATATGAATACAGCGGTTATGTGCGGTATGGGCGCTCTCTTTTCTGCCCTTTTCGGCACTCCTCTTACAGCGTCATTCTTCGCCATGGAGGTTATTGCCGTTGGAGTTCTTTACTATTCCGCATTTGTACCCTGCGTTGTATCATCTCTTTCAGCCTTTGCAATAAGCTGGGTGCTGAACGGCGGTTTTGACAACCCCTACAACGAACCTGCCGCCCCTTCTCTTTCCTTAGTACCTATGCTTACAGTTGGCGGACTTGCTATTCTCTGCGCCTTTGTCAGTATCCTTTTTTGTCTTTCTATGAAGTACAGCAAAATTCTTTTTGAAAGGCTTATTAAAAACCCATATATCAAAATGGTCTTAGGCAGTATTCTATTTATAATATTTACCCTTATTTTCGGAAATAAATACACAGGCCTTGGCACTGAAACCATCATAAAGGCTATTAACAGCGGTCAGTCCCACTATTATGACTGCCTGCTAAAAATGCTTTTTACCGCACTTACAATGGCCATAGGATTTAAGGGCGGCGAGATTGTCCCCACAATTTTCATTGGCTCAACTTTTGGATGTGCCGCAGGCTCTATTATGGGACTTGACCCTACTTTCGGTGCAGCTATCGGTGTTGTGTCGGTTTTCTGCGGAGTTGTAAACTGCCCTATCGCCTCTGTAATGCTAAGCGTTGAACTTTTCGGAGGAAAAGGCATTGAATACTTTGTGGTGGCTGTCTGTATCAGCTATATGCTGTCCGGCTACTACAGCATTTACGAAAGCCAAAGATTTGCCTACAGCAAGCTCCACGCAGAATATGTAAATATGAAAGCAAATTAATATATAACAAACAATACACACTGGAGATAAAACAATGATTAAAAATATATTTTTTGATTTAGACGGAACAATGCTTCCTATGGATATGAAAAGTTTTCTTGCCCTGTACTTTAAATCTATAACCCAGGCAGTCTGCCCATACTACAAGATACACCCCCTTACACTTAAAAAATGTATTCTTACAGGTATGGACGCAATGTACGCAAACGACGGTACAATGACAAACAAAATGAAATTTTGGTCAGCTGCCGCCACTATAGCCGGTATTGATATTCTTCACCACACAGAACTTTTTGAAAGTTATTATGATAATGAATTTATTTATACAAAAGGCGCTACAAGCCTTAGCCCTTATGCAGGGAAGATTGTAGAGGAGCTTAAGGCAAAGGGCTATACCCTTGTAATGGCGTCAAATCCATTCTTCCCAAAACACGCCACAGAGAGAAGAATGAAGTGGGCAGGTCTTGATAAGGATGACTTTAAGCTCGTTACCACCTACGAAACCTCAAAATTCTGTAAACCAAACCCGAAATACTTTGAGGAAACCTGTAAAAATTCGGGATGCCTTGCAGAAGAAACTCTTATGGTAGGCAACGATGTTGACGAAGATATGATTGCGGAAACCGTGGGTATGGAAACCTACCTTGTAACCGACAATCTGATTAACAGAGATAATAAGGACTGTTCAAAATATACCCAGGGCAGTTTAAAGGATTTTTATGAATACTGCTGTAATCTGCCTGACCTTAACGCATAAATAAAAGCACCCTTTAAGGTGCTTTTATTTTTTGGGTATTAAGCAGGCAAAGGTAGTTTTCACAACAGTGTGCAAACATTGCACAGGAGCCGTTTCCGCTTTCCTGTGAGATAAATTGAGTTATATCAATTCCGCTGACAAGAAAGTTGCTTATAGGTGCAAACACAGACAGTTTTGTGGCAAGTAGGGTTATTCCCGCACTGAAAGCGTCATTGTCCACAAATAAGTCGCATATGGTCTGAAAGTAATCATAAAGGGTCATATAATCCTCATCCACCAGATAACCCTTGTTATAATACTCGTATGGATTTGAGGCAAGTCTTAATGCTGTGTCGGTAAAGTTAGAAACATCTTCCCCACAGTCCGCAAAAGTCTGATAGTCAAGGTTTGTCAGTTCCTTAAAAGCCTTTTTCAGCTTGTCCTTGCGCACCTCCTGATTTTTAAATTTCACGGTGCTTCCATACCTGCTGTATCCCCATTCTGCCAAAGGGCAGTGGGTAATAAAATCGTCCTCGTAAACAAAGTTGTGAATATTCCGAAACTTTTTGCTGAATACATCATCTTTCGTAGTAACATTGGGACAGCCAAAGGTATAGGCAAAAACATTTTTTCTTCCGCTTTTTATAAGTTCCGCAGAAAGCAAATTGCACAAAGCCCCTCCCCTGCTGTGTCCTGTAAAGAGAATATTGCAGTCACTTTCAATATATTCCCTCAGCATTGGTTTTAAATATTCCACCGTTTCGTAGTATCCCTGATGTGTGTCCTCAAGACCCGTACGGAAATTATTATACCATTCCTCGCCGTGGGTACCCTTAATCACCACAAAAATGTTTTTATCCCTTTTGGCAACGGCAAAAGAGGCCGTATTTTCCTTGGGCTCTGTGTAGTAAGTCCTTATGCTGTTAAATTCTATGTCCTTAAACGCCCCCACAATATCCTCCTCGTTATAGCCGGCACAGCACAGGGTACAGCAAAGTCTTGCTAAATTAAGGTCAAGCATTTCATTTCTCAAATAGTCGTCACTATAAATTACGGGAATTTTTATAGCTCTGTTTGTGTAGTCTGCTTTAAATTTTATGTTATGCCTTGTAAGATTTTCTATCATATTTATCACCAAAATAAGTATGCCCAAATTTTTCCCTTTTTTACATACCGAAAATATATTTTAATAATTACGCAATTTTTATATTTTACAGTATTTTAACTTGCAGTATAAACTTACTCGTGATACAATTAGACAGAAAGGTAAGGTAAATTATGTTAATCTGTCCTATCTGTAAAAATGAACTTAAAAAACGGGGCAATAGTCTTTTTTGCAGTAAAAATCATTGTTTTGATTTTGCAAAGCAGGGATATATTAACCTTCTGCCTGTACAGCAGAAAAAGAGCCTTAACCCCGGGGACAGTAAGGAAATGCTTAGTGCAAGGAGAAGTTTCCTTTCAAAAGGTTTTTATACCCCTATAAAGGATAAAGTCGCCTGCCTTATCGAAACCTACAGACAGGATAATGAGAATTTTCTTGATATAGGCTGCGGAGAGGGTTACTATACGGTAGAAATCAGCAGGGCTGTACCCTTTAAAAATGTTATTGGTACAGATATTGCAAAGGACGCAGTAAAAATGTGCTGTAACCGCAGTAAAGATATTATGTGGACAGTTGCAACAGCCTCCCACCTTCCTGTTAAAGACCAAAGCATTGACTGTATAACTTCAATTTTTTCTTTGGTTGTAGCTGATGAATACTACATTAAGCTAAAAAAAGGCGGCATAATAGTAGAGGTTAGCGCCGGAAACAACCACCTTATTGAACTAAAACGGGAAATATACCAACAGGTGTATAAACAAGAAAAATCCCAAAGGGATTATTCTCACCTTTTTACCACGGAATATGAGGATAAAATCAGTTTTCAGCTTTTGCTGGAAAATGAGGATTTAAAAAATCTCCTTGATATGACTCCGCATATCAACAGAATTAAAAAAGACAGAAAACAACAGCTTTACAATTTACAGAGCCTTGCAATTACAGTAGAATGTAATGTAAGGGTACTCAAAAAGCGTTGAATATAGAAATGGGGAAAGAACTTATGAGACAGACCAAAATTATTTGCACTATAGGCCCTGCCTGCAACAACAAGGAAACAATTCTTAAAATGATTGACGCAGGTATGAATGTTGCAAGATTTAATATGTCCCACGGAAACTATGACGAACTTGAAAAAACCTTTGCCATTGTAAAAGAAGCAATTAAGGAAAGCGGACGCAATGTGGCCCTTCTTCTTGATACAAAAGGACCGGAGGTAAGGATTGGCCATATTGAGGGAGGAAGTACCGAAATTGTTGAGGGACAGGAATTTGTCCTTTACGGAGAGGAGCGTGTAGGCAACAGCGAAGGAGCCTGTATAAGCTATCCAAAGCTTATGAAAAAGCTCAAAAAGGGCGGAGTCGGAAAAGGCCTTAAACTTCTCCTTGACGACGGCAAAATCACCCTTGAAATTAAGGAACTTCTTGAGGATAAAATAATCTGTAAGGTTCTCGTAGGCGGTATGCTGGGCAGCCGCAAGAGTATTAATATTCCGGACTACAGTATTGATATGCCCTATGTCAGCGCCAAAGACAGGGAGGATATTTCCTTTGGTTTAAAAATGGGTGTAAATGTTATTGCCGCCTCATTTGTACGCAACGCTGATGATGTAAGAACTCTTCGCGACTATGTTGAGTCCATCGGAGGGGACCATATCGGCATTATTTCAAAAATTGAATGTCAAACA
Organism: uncultured Clostridia bacterium; assembly: GCA_947632335.1. GTDB lineage: Bacteria > Bacillota > Clostridia > Oscillospirales > Acutalibacteraceae > Ruminococcoides. Next base: position 2,716 of record CANROX010000058.1, on the reverse strand, counting down.
GGCGTTGACGATATTGATGAAATTCTTGAAGAGTCCGACGGCATTATGGTTGCCAGAGGTGATATGGGGGTTGAAATTCCCTTTATGGAACTGCCGGAAATCCAAAAGGCTCTTATATTTAAAACAGTTCTTAGAGGTAAGTTTGTCATTACGGCAACACAAATGCTTGAAAGTATGACAACCTGCCCCCGTCCTACAAGGGCTGAAATCTCCGATGTTGCAAATGCCGTTTATGACGGTACTTCTGCCGTAATGCTCAGCGGTGAATCTGCCGCCGGTATGTACCCCGTGGAGAGCGTTCAGGCACTTTCATCTATCTGCGAGGAGGCCGAGGCACACAGAGAGTTTTCAAACCTTGAAAGCCTTATCCAGACCTATAAAGTAGGTTCTTCCCTTAGGCAAAATCTTTGTGCAAGCGCAAAGACAATAGCAGAAAATATTGGGGCAAAGGCAATTATTGTCGAATCTGCAACAGGTCATGTGCCAAGAATTATGGCGCACTATAGACCAAAGTGCCCCATTATTGCCGTTGTCACCGACGAGGCCGTTTGCAAAAAGCTCTGCCTCTACTGGGGCATAACCTCTATCCTTTGCGAAGAAAAGAAAACTATTGAAGAAATTACAAAGCAGAGCAGAGAAAAGGCACTTGAAACGGGACTTGTTAAAAAGGGCGATACTGTAGTTGTACTCACCTCCTCCCGTTCCCTCCATAGAGCAGGTGCAGACACTATTAACATTAGAGATATTTAAAAATACCATTTATGGGGCGGTATCCCACCGCCCTTTTTTTATGAAAAGAGAAAGAGAAGTAAAAAATGGATAAAAATATAGTACTAATCGGTATGCCCGGCAGCGGAAAAAGCACAGTAGGAGTTATACTGGCAAAGGAGCTTGGGTATAGCTTTGTGGATACGGACATACTTATATGCCAGAGAGAAAACACAACCCTGCAAAACATTATTGATACCAGGGGAGTTAAAGAACTTTTAAATATTGAAAGCATTGTGGGACAGGAATTCAGGGGTAAACGGACCGTTATTGCAACAGGCGGTTCAATGGTATTTTCGGACAGGGCTATGAATAATCTGTGTAAAAATGCTGTTTGCGTGTTTATAGATGTTCCCCTTAAAGAAATTAAGCGCAGGGTAAAAAATATTGCTACAAGGGGTATAGCTATGGAAAAAGGAGAAACCCTTGACACAATTTTTGAACAGCGTATGCCAAAGTACATACACTATGCAGATATTACAATACCTGTTAATAACAGGAGCGTCATTGAAGATGTGGTTGAAAAAATAAAAAAGGCCATAAAATAAAAGGTGTATCAAAAGATACACCTTAATTTTTAATCAAATTTTCTTTTGAAAATCCCTGTTGCACCTGGGACAGTGAACCCTGTGCTCACCCTTCACTTTTTTAACTCTAAGCTGTGCCCTGCAGTTGGGGCATTTAATATACTTGTAGGAATCCCTGTCCCTCCACATTCTTCTAAGCAAATTAATATTCCTTTTAAGGGAGTTAAAAATATTCATAAATTTTCTGTTTTCATACATACGCTTTTGAATATTTTTTGAAAGGCTCCTGTAAATTGCTATAACAATTACCAGTATACCCAGAACTCCAATTACCCAAAATCTTGAAATAGTCCAAATAATCTCCAAAAACAGCCATAGTCCAAGGAGAAAAAGGTTTAAGTTATCATGTCCGTATCTTCCGTTCATAAATTGAACTATCCTATATAAAAATCTTCTCATATTTCTCTCCGCACTTTTTCTTGTATCATTATATCATATCTGTTTCCATATTTCAAATTTTCTTGACATTTAGGGCTTTTTATTTAATAATAGTAGCAGGAGTTGATAATTATGAAAAAAATTTTTTCACTTCTAACGGCGGTTATACTTATGACAACCGCATTTACAGGCTGCAGCTCAAAACCAAAAGCAAAGTACAATGTATTGGTGGACCCGGATAACGCCCCCTATTCAGAGAGGAACGGAACAGAGTATAGGGGGCTTGCAATAGATATTCTTGACGCAGTTGCAGAAGAATCAGATTTCTCTGTAAAATATGTATCGGATATGGAAAAAGACGACTATTCTGCCTCTATCAGCACGCTTACAGACGGGAGTAACGGTTACGACTACACCGATTATTTTTATCAGCAAGCCATTATATTTGCAAATAGTAAATCAAGTGATATTACAGCCTATGAACAGCTTTTGCATAAAACAGTAGGCGTTATGGATAACAGTCTTAGTCAGGATTTTGCCTTTCAGATAGCTCCCCAGTACAATATTAATGTGGAAATATATTATGACAGCAACAAGCTATACAGAGATGCTGAAAAGGGAAAAATTGACGGTATGTTCGATGATGAACTTGCAGTAAGGGAAAAAATTAAAACGGGCACAAAAATAAAAACCTTTAAAAACAGCGAAAAGGCAAATCCCCTTTCCTTTGCAGTCAACAAAGGAGAAAACAAACAATTTGTAGAAGATTTTAACAAGGGACTTAAAGCCATAAATCAAGACGGCACATACGGTGAAATACTTAAAAAATATACAGAATAAAAAATTCCCCGAATTTATTTCGGGGTTATTTTTATGTATTAATGCAAAACATAAACCCCCATCGATTCCCGACGGGGGTTTTAAGTTTATTAAACTAAGTACAAAGAACTAAATTACTTCTTCTTTACTCTAACCTTGCACTT
>CANROX010000057.1 GCA_947632335.1 uncultured Clostridia bacterium | reverse complement strand
TTGCTTTTCCTGCTCCCCTTTAACGCGGAACGTGTTTTATTATACGACCATTTACCTTAATTGTCAAGTACTTTTTTCAAGTTTTTTTGATTTTTTTCAAAAAACTTTTTAAATAACTATAACTTGATTTTTTTCATATAAATACATCAACATATAGATTTTTTATTTTAAAAAATGCCTGCTTAAAAGCAGGCAAATAAATTTTATTTTTCTGTTGTTTCCGGTGCTGTGGTTTCTTCAGCCTTGGTTTCCTTTTTGTTATCCTTGCCGTCATCTTTTGCACCGTAGTTTTCAAAATACTCTATGGCTTCTTTCATTTTATTTTTATTCTTCTTTTCACTGCTGCTGTCCTGATATATCATAAGGAACTTTTCGTTCTTGCTAAGGTATGCAGGGATTGCCTCATTTTCTTCAGCTAAAACAAACTCCCCTTTAGACTTAACATCTGAAATAATCTTTTTTGCTGTATCGTTGAGCTTATCATAACGATAAAGCTCCACATTAACGGAACTTTCGTTATACTGGAAAGAATAACGGACGCCTTCCTCTGCGCCAATTAACAGGTAACCGCCGTATTCCTTTTTTTTGCCTTCAGTGTTTTTTTGTTCAGCAGGGGTCATACCTGTTTCTACAGCGTCTTTGTCAATATAGCCTTCCTTTTCCATTGAGTCTTTAAGGTCAGACAATTCAGAGGATAACTTAACCTTTTGCTGTGTTGCAGCCGGATTTACACCACAGCCTGTAATACACACAGCTACCATAATGACAGAGGCAATCAATGCCGTTAATTTTTTCATTCTATCACCTTTTTTCTCAAAGTGTTTCCATTATAACCTATTTCCATTTGTTTTTCAATAGTATTTTTATTATAAAACTTTTACTATATAATTAGAAAGGGCTGTATCTTCGACACAGCCCATAATAAGTACAATAATTATAATACGTAAATTTTTACATCTCGTCTGCCGAAAGCAGCACAATCAGCCTTTGTATTCATAAATAAGTCAACAATAGCAGAACCGTCCATAAGCGCTCCGCCTGTGTCGATTGCAGTTGCATAGCCATACACATAGCTGCCGTCAGAGGCCTCTATATAAAGCTTACTGCCATACGGAATAATAGCAGGGTTAACTGCTACACCGCCGACATGAGCCTTTGCACCTGTTGCTGTAAGTGAACCGGCAGGAGCTGTATAGGCTGTTGCTGAACCTGTAATAATCTTCTTATATGATGTTGGAGCACCGGTCTGATTATTGACATTTGATGGGGTATTATCCTCATAGACCTTTGTACCAACCGCTTTTATCTGTGTAACAGGTTTCTTTGTAACCTCTGAAGAAATTACATCGGAACTTACAAGGTCGCCGTCTTCATACACATTTCTGCTTGTAACTACCTTTTCGCCCTCTTCACCGTAACGGGTAATTTTGGATTCGCCCTTATACATAGAGCTTGTTTTCTCAGTTTTTGTCTTATAATCAATAGAAACCGTTTCAGTTTCTCTCTTAACTGTTACCCTTACAAGGGAAATTTCCATACCCGGGTATACCTGCTGATTTTCATCTACGCTAAGTCTGTCATTATCATCATAGTCAATACCCAGACTTTCAAGAGCCTCTGCAACCGTACCCTTGGGTACATCATAGGACTCTGTTTCTCCCTTGAGTGTAAGGTCAATATTTACACATTCGTTAATTTTAATTTTTGTATCCTCAGTAAGTTTTGTATCGAGAGAAGGCGTAACCTTTACACCGCTGCCTATCTCAATGCCTGCTTTCTCAAGGGCGTCCTTAACAGTACCCCTTGTCATAGCTACTGTCAGCTTTGTACCCTTATTATCAATAGATACAGGAAAAGCCTTTAAAATTGTAAGACTGATAACGCCGTTGTTGTCTGTTCTGATAATCTCGTCATCAGTTCCCAGCTCAATGCTTGCCTTATCAAGAATATTGTCTGTATTAATTTCTGATGTTGTCGTAAGAGTTTCCTTATCTGTGGCATATGAGTCCGCATTACCACTTAACGCTGCAACTGAAAAGACTGTTGCGGAGATCGTTACTGCTGAAAGCGCAATCGCTATTGTTCTCTTTAAATAGCTCTTCTTACTAATAGCCATAATAATTAACTCTCCTTTTCTTAAATGTTATAGTACGAGCCCTGTTTCGCTCCTACAGACTGTAGTATAGCCCTTTGCTTTGGTTATGTCAACCATAGTATTGGGTGTATATTTGTATAATTTGCACAAATAAATGGTGAACAAAAAATTAACAACCGCCCTTTCTTTTGTGTTTTCATTCCGAAAAAGAATAATTTTCCCTTTTTGTATGTGCAAAATAGAGAAAAGGAACTGTAATTAAATTGTAACTTTTAGCCTTTTTCAAATTCTGTTTTAACTTGATTTTTTACACAAACCCCTATATTAAGGGATTTTTCCAATAACGCAGCTGTAAATAGGTTCAAAATATTGTAACCTTTATGTAATATTTATTGAAAAATAAAACACAATTCTTTTAAAAAGGACAAGAAACGACACAATTATTCATTTAAAATTCCTTTTTATTGCTATAATGTGGACTTTTTAATTTTTTAGGTATATAATAGGAACTGTTCATAACATTTAATATTTATAAAAACGGGGAAGTGCCTTTCTATATGTTTCTTTGCATATATATTATATATAGAAAGGTAAAGAGAGAATTTTATTGGGGGAGATATTAATGGATTTTATGGACCTTGATACCCTTGAGGAGTTTAGTTATCTCATTGTTCTGGCGGCTGTTCTCATTACTACAAAGCTTTTGGGACTTCTGAGCAGGAGGATTAAAATGCCTCAGGTTGTAGGAGCTCTTGTTGCAGGTGTACTGCTTGGACCTGTAATAAATGCAATTTTCGGCTGGTCAACCTCAGAGGGTTTCTTTTCCTCTGCGGCAGGAGAGGGACAACTTTTTTCTATGTTGTCGGAAATCGGCGTAATTGTACTGATGTTTAGTGCCGGTCTGGAAACTGATGTAAAAGAAATGAAGAAGTGCGGTAAAGCATCATTTATTATTGCACTAATAGGAGTTATTGTACCGCTGCTTATGGGTACAGGTACAGCTATCTTCTTTATTGACGGCAGCAACCAGTTAGCTATTCTTAAATCTATCTTTATTGGTGTTGTTCTTACAGCTACATCTGTTTCAATTACAGTTGAAACCCTGAAAGAAATGGGCAAGTTGAACACGCCTGCAAGTAATGCAATTTTGGGAGCGGCAATCATTGACGATATTCTGGGTATAATTGCCCTTACAATAATTACCTCTTTTGCAGATGACTCCGTAAATATTTTAATTGTACTTCTTAAAATTGTACTTTTCTTTGTATTTGCAATTTGCTGCGGCGCCGGCCTTTTCTACCTGTTTAAATGGATGAATAAGAGAGTTAAAAGGGATAGCCGCAGACATGTAATTATTGCCTTTGCTTACTGTCTTGCTTCTGCTTTCTGCGCAGAGGTGTTCTTTGGCGTAGCGGATATTACAGGGGCATACATAGCAGGTCTGGTGCTTTCAATGACAAACAGAAAGAGATACCTTGAAAACAGATTTTCAACCCTTTCATATATGTTTCTTTCACCGATTTTCTTTGCCTGCATTGGCCTTACAATAGAAGTACCCTCCCTTACAGGCTCTCTTATTCTATTTTCGGTACTTCTCACGATTGTTGCAGTTATCAGTAAATTTTTTGGCTGTGCCCTTGGAGGAAAAATCTGCGGGTATTCTTCAAAGGAATGTTTTCAGATAGGCGCAGGTATGATTTCCAGAGGCGAGGTTGCACTTATTGTGGCAACTAAAGGTGAGTCCGTCGGTCTTATGGACAGAGACCTTTACGGTCCCCTTGTAATTGTTGTGGTCATTACAACAATAGTTGCACCTATTATTCTTAAAATTCTTTTTAGCAGTAAAAAAGAAAAGAAAACCCCACGGCTTGCCAAAGCATAAAATACCTGAAATTACAAAAGCCTTCCACAAGGAAGGCTTAGTTTTTTAAAAGTAAAAGGAGGATAGTAGATGATATATAATCTCCACACTCACACAGAAAGGTGTAATCACGCTTATGGCGAGGACAGAGAATTTGTGGAAAATGCAATTAAAGCAGGAATAAAAGTACTGGGCTTTTCTGACCATTGCCCGCAATTTTTTAATTACAAAGATTACTACAGCTATTTTCGTATGCTGCCGGAAATGGCCCGGGACTACGCCCACAGTATAAGAAATCTTGCAAAAGAATATAAAGACGACATACAAATTCTCCTTGGATTTGAGGCGGAATATTATCCTGCAATATATGATGAAATGATAGCTTGCAGTAAAAAAATAGGCGTGGATTATCTTTTACTTGGACAGCACTTAATAGGAAATGAATATGATGAACATAAATTCTATAAAGGTGAAAGAGAGGGAGAAAATTTCCTTACACAACATACTAATCAAGTTATAGAGGGGCTGGAAAAGGGTACATTCACCTACCTTGCTCACCCGGACCTTGTGAATTACCGTGGTAACCATGAGCATTATATAAGGGAAATGACAAGGCTTTGTAAAAAGGCAAAGGAGCTTGGCATTCCCCTTGAGGTCAATATGCTGGGCATGAATAACAGAAGATGCTATCCAAACGAAAAATTTTGGGAAATTGCAGGGCAGGTAGGCAATCAGGCTGTCATTGGCTTTGACGCACATACACCGGACTTTTTTTACAAAAAGGACAGCTACAACAGATGTGTAGATTTGCTTTTAAAAAATAACCTTTCCCCTATGAGTTTTGAAGAAATAAAAATAAGAAAACCATATTAATGTAAGAGGTGCAGAAACTTTTGTTCCTGCACCCTTTCTATTAATATATAATTTACTTTGGACGATTTTCTATGTCAATACCGCTTTCAGCATATTTGTAAAATTCATCGTCTATTTTCATTTTCTTAAAGTAGTATGCCCTGTCCTCCTCTGTAATTTCACGAAGGATTTTGCAGGGGTTTCCTGCTGCTACAACATTATCCGGAATATCCTTTGTCACCACACTGCCTGAACCTATAACAACATTGTTGCCGATTGTAACTCCCGGATTTATAACGCTCTGTGCTCCAATCCAAACATTATTGCCGATTGTGACAGGTAAACTATATTCAATTCCAAGATTTCTGGGATAAGGGTGGACAGGATGACCTGCGGTGTAAATACCCACATATGGGGCAAGAAAAACATTATCCCCAATAGTAACCCTTGCGCCGTCAAGGATTGTAGTGCCCGTGTTGGCGTAAAAATTTTCACCTACATAAATATTCTTGCCATAGTCAAAGTATATGGGTCTTTCCATCCATACATTTTCTTTACAGCCACCCAGCATTTCACGGAGTAAAGCAACCCTGCCTTTGGTGTCCTCCGGAGGAAGATTATTAAAATCATACTGTAAGCGCTGTTGGTGACATCTTTCTTCCAATAATGTTTTCTCAAAGGTAAGACAAGGTTTGCCGTTCAACATTCTGTCTTTCATATCAAAATCCATAGTTTCACCTCATAAATGTATTACCAATATAATAACAGTTTTAAAACAATTTTTCAATAAAAAAGCTCCCTGCATCCGGGAGCTTTCCTTTGAGTATAATTTTATCTCTTTGAGAACTGTGGTGCACGGCGGGCAGCCTTGAGACCATACTTCTTTCTTTCCTTCATACGTGGGTCACGTGTGAGGAAACCTGCTTTTTTAAGAGTTGCTCTAAGGTTTTCGCTGTCATACTGGAGAAGTGCACGGGAAATACCGTGACGAATAGCACCAGCCTGACCTGTTACGCCGCCGCCTGCTACACGGCAAACGATGTCAAACTTTTCGCCGGTTTCTGTAAGTTCAAGAGGCTGACGAACGATTAGTTTAAGTGTATCAAGACCAAAGTATTCATCAATATCTCTATCGTTGATTGTGATTTTGCCTGTACCCTGATAAAGTCTTACACGGGCTACAGAAGATTTTCTTCTACCTGTTCCATAGAAAAACGGTGTCTTATCGTACATTATAAAAGCCTCCTTCCTTAAATTTCATATGGTTCCGGTGACTGAGCAGAATGAATATGCTCTGCACCTGCAAATAATCTTAATCTGAGAATTTGATTTCTGCCGATTGTATTGTTTGGCAGCATACCCTTAACGGCAAGTTCCATAGCCTTTTCAGGACGAGTAGCCATAAGTGTATCATAGCGTGTTTCCTTGAGATGGCCAATATAACCGGTATGTCTGTACCACTTTTTCTGTGTAAGCTTGTTGCCTGTTAATACAACATCCTTACAGTTTACAATAATTACATTATCTCCGCAGTCAACATGTGGTGTAAAAGTAACCTTATGCTTGCCTCTCAAAAGGGCAGCAGCCTCTGTAGCAACTCTGCCAAGAGTTTTACCCTTAGCGTCAATTACATACCACTTGCGTTCAACTTCGTCTTTTTTAGCCATATAAGTTGACATAATTATTCCTCCTTGTCTTTCTTTTTCACTCGCAAGGTAGATTTTATCATCTTTAAATAAAGAAGTCAACACTTTTTTTGAATATTTTAATTTACCGCCCAGCAATCTCTTAAAATCTCTTTTATACTCCTTAATTCTCTCGAATACTCATTTGCTATTTTAAAAATTTTTTCAGAATTTATGCCATTTTTATAAATATTCTTTCCCAAATATGTCAACCTTTATATTGAAATCACTTATGTAAAATGTTATAATTTTTACATAAATTATAGGAGGATTTTAAAGTGAACGAATATAAAGTAGGTATTGACCTTGGAGGCACAAATATTGTTGCCGGTGTGGTTGATAAAGATTATAATATTATTGCAAAGGCAGAGTGTAAGACTGCCATTCCCCGTCCTGAAAGTGAAGTCTGCGACTCAATGGCGACTGTTGCAAAGCAGGCAATTAAAAAAGCTAAACTGAAAATGGAGGACATTGCACAGATTGGTATAGGCGTACCGGGTGCAGTAAATCCGGAAACCAGGATTGTGGAAACATCACCTAACCTTTTCTTCCACAACTGGGAAGTAAGCAATATGATGGAAGAACGCCTTAACAAATATGTTAAGATTGAAAATGACGCCAATGCGGCGGCATGGGGTGAATTTCTTGCAGGCTCTGCAAAGGGATGCAGAAACGCAGTGGCAATTACTCTGGGTACAGGTGTTGGCGGCGGTATTATTATTGACGGCAAATTATACAGCGGTTCTAATTTTGCAGGTGCAGAGCTTGGCCATATGGTCATAGTAAAAGACGGCAAGGAATGTGGCTGCGGCCGTAAAGGTTGCTGGGAAGCCTACGCCTCTGCTACAGCTCTTATTAATATGACAAAAGACGCCATTAAAAACGAAAACGCCGAGTTCTCCTATATGCTTAAAGCCGTTGACGGCGATTTAAACAATGTAAACGGCAAGACCCCCTTTGACGCAATGTTTGCCGGAGATTCAACAGGAAAAGCTGTAGTAGAACAGTATGTCAGCTATCTTGCAACAGGCATTGTAAATGTAATTAACATTTTTCAGCCTGATGTTCTCTGCATCGGCGGCGGAGTAAGCAAGCAGGGAGAAAACCTCCTTGCTCCTGTAAGAGCCATTGTTGAAAAGGAAAGAATTACTAAGGATAACAATAAACAAACGATTATTTGCACTGCAACCCTTGGAAATGATGCAGGTATTATCGGCGCAGCTATGCTGTAATTTTTATATAAATTAAGGACAGGCACTGTGCCTGTCCTTTTTTAAAATAAAAAAGACACCCTTAAAAAGGTGTCTAAAACTGTTTGCTGTGTGTACACAAGGTGTCGCCAGCATATTGGTGCTGGTGACCGGACTTGAACCGGTACGGATTATTAGTCCGAGGGATTTTAAGTCCCTTGTGTCTGCCTATTCCACCACACCAGCAGTTTATGGTGACCCGGACGGGATTTGAACCCGTGTTACCGCCGTGAAAGGGCGGTGTCTTGACCACTTGACCACCGGGCCGTATGGTAGCGGAAATAGGACTTGAACCTACGACACTTCGGGTATGAACCGAATGCTCTAGCCAGCTGAGCTATTCCGC
>CANROX010000056.1 GCA_947632335.1 uncultured Clostridia bacterium | reverse complement strand
CTATGTTACGGAGGTTGTTGACACCTGGTCGGCAACAACCTCCGTTACATAGCGGTTTGTTCCGTCCTTTGCCTGATAGCTCCTTGTCTGGAGCTGGCCGTCTATTGCTATCATTGAACCTTTGCCAAAATAACGGCATACAAAATCAGCCTGCTGCCGCCAACATACAATATTAATGAAATCAGCCTGGCGCTGTTCGCCCTGCTTTACATAATTTCTTTCAACCGCAATGGTAAAAGATGTTACGGATATACCGTTTGATGTTGTCTTTAACTCAGGCGCCGCCGTTAAACGACCCATAAGTACTACCCTGTTTAACATATTTTTGTCCTTTCGTAATTCGGCTCTTGCCTACTTCCTGATTATTCGATTAGTCTTCCTTCTTAATGATTAATGAACGGAGTACGCCGTCAGTAATCTTGTAAATTCTGTCAAGTTCTGCGGGAAAATCAGCTTCTGACTCAAAGTTGATGAGTACATAGTAGCCTTCTGCTTCCTTATTAATAAGGTATGCGAGTTTACGCTTTCCCCATTCATCAACTTCCTGCAGTGTAGCATGCTTTTCAATTAAAGCCTTGAACTTTTCAATAGTATTCTGGATACCCTCATCGCCAAGCTTCATTGAGAGAACCATTACTGTTTCGTACTTAGCTGTAATAGCTGCCATTTTTCTGCACCTCCTTCTGGACATATTGGCGTACATTTCCTGCACGCAAGGATTGTGCGCCGTTTGCACACATTATGTAATTATATCAGAATTTCAGGGATTGTCAAGTATTTACATTTTCCGTTTATTCTGATATAGACAAATTTTTTATAATTACCGAAAAAAGTTGCTGAAGTCTATGGTTGTCTCCTTTTAAATAAAGATAACCGAACAAAGCCTCAAGTCCTGTAGCACTGTGGTAGTCCCCTACCGTACCGTTTTTCGGGGTGCATTTTGGGGAGGCATTCCTGCCCCTTTTGAAAATGGATAACTCCTCTTCCGAAAGAACAGGCAAAAGCTCCTTTGCAAAATGGGCCTGACTTTTGCAGTTTACAAGTTTTACCTTTATTTTATTAAGCTCCCCAACCGGCCTTTGCCCCATTCCCACAAGATAATGTCTTACAAGAAGGTCATATATGCCGTCACCTACAAAGGCAAGAGTCAGGGGCGAAAGGAGTTTTGGGTTAATGTTTTCATTTAATGTACTACTCATAATCACTCTATAAACTCAAATTCCACATCGTAAATTGAAACAATGTCGCCCTCGTTAATGCCGGCTTGACGGAGAGCGTCAATTACCCCGCCATTTGTTAAAACTCTTTGGAAATAATTTGTGCTTTCGTAATCGTCAAAGTTAATTCCTTTAAGAACCTGCAAAAGCCACTGACCCTCAACAAAAAATACATCTTCCTGACGGGTTATTTTAACCTGGTGTTTGGTAATTTCTTCTGCCGGAATAACAGGAGCAGGCTCCACTTCGTACTGGCGGATAGGCGGTAATTTACTAAGGGTTTCCAGGGTTTTATTCATCAGGGCGTCTACGCCGTAATGTATTTCTGCCATAATAGGAAAGAAAGTGTAACCCTGTTCCTCCACAAAGTTTTTAAATTCCTCAATCTGCCGGTCGCTGGCCATATCACACTTATTGCCTGCAACAAGCATTTCACGCTGTGCAAGTTCGGGATTAAATTTTTTAAGTTCGTTGTTTATGGCAACAAAATCTTCCTTTGGATCCCTTCCCTCGCTTCCGCTTACATCAACAATATGAATGAGCATACGGCATCTTTCTACATGACGCAAAAACTGGTGTCCAAGTCCTACACCCTGCCACGCTCCCTCAATCAGGCCGGGTATATCCGCCATAACAAAGCTGTTACCCTCTCCCATTGAAACCACGCCAAGTACTGGGTTGATTGTAGTAAAGTGATAATTTGCAATTTCCGGCTTAGCCTGGCTTACTACGGAAACAAGGGTACTTTTTCCTACATTGGGAAAGCCTACAAGTCCCACATCGGCAAGAAGTTTCAATTCAAGCACAACCTCATATTCTTCTCCCGGTAAACCCGGTTTTGAAAAACGGGGAACCTGTCTTGTGGGAGTTGCAAAATGCACATTACCCCAGCCGCCTTTGCCTCCTTTGGCAACAACCACAGGGTCTTTGCCGGAACAATCAGCTAAAATTCTGCCTGTCTGAGCCTCTTTTACTACAGTTCCAACAGGCACTTTTATAACAAGGTCGGGGGCTTTTCTGCCGAATTTTCTTCCGCTTTTGCCGTCCTCACCCTTTTGGGCTGAATATTTTCTTTTATATCTAAAGTCGGCAAGTGTGGAAATATTGCTGTCGGCTTGAAAGAGTATATCTCCTCCCTTTCCGCCGTCGCCTCCGTCAGGCCCGCCTGCCGCAACATATTTTTCTCTATGGAAAGAAACTGCTCCGTTGCCGCCGTCACCGGCCTTGATTTTAATTTTTGCCACATCTACAAACATTTATTACACCTCCGAACAGACAAATTAGTAAAAATATTGCGTTGTGTTTATATCAATCCTTAAAGAGGGGTTCTATTTCCTTAATTTTCTTTTCGTCAATTCGGTATTTCTTTCTGTTTAGCTTAATATTCATTGTTGTAATTACAAGAACTGCGCCTATAAGGACCAGCACAACTCCCGCGAATATTCTGCCAAGAATTATAAATCCAACACCAACGGCAACAAGGCAAAATGTTAATACTCCTACAAGAATTTTAAAGCCTATCCCCTTATTGCTGTCTCCTATAATATCGTTTACCATATTAACGCTGGCAACCTTAGGATTATTATTCATTATTTTTTCTTCAACACCGTCATTTTTATACATAGTATGCCTCCGAACACTAAACAAACTATTTTCTAAAAGAAAAGGGCGGTTTATATACCGCCCAATAAAATCAGTAATTACTGTTCAACAGGATATACGCAAGCACGCTTTCTGTCCTTGCCGACTCTTTCAAAACGAACAACGCCGTCAATCTTGGCAAATAATGTATCGTCTGAGCCTCTGCCTACATTTTCACCCGGGTGAATATGTGTGCCTCTCTGCTTTACGAGAATATTGCCTGCAAGAACAAACTGACCGTCTGCTCTCTTAACACCAAGACGCTTGGATTCACTGTCCCTGCCGTTCTTGGTTGAACCCATACCTTTTTTATGAGCAAATAACTGAATATTAACCTTAATCATGTTATACCTCCGAATTTTTTACTATGATGTAGTCCCCATAATCTTTTTCAAGTTCAAGAATATGAAGTCTGAAGCCTTTTAAAATCGTCTGGGCCTCAAAGACGTCTTTATCTTCAAGGGTGATATACATATAACCGTCTTTAACATCAATTCCACATTTGATGTTAAGCACATCTGTTATAGTATTTACCGTCATATAAGCCGCTGAGCTTAACGACGCACACAGAATATCTTTTCCGGAAGCGCCCCACATTGTGTGGCCTTCCATTTCAAAACCAATAATATCTGCGCCCCTTGTAAAGAAAGTAATGTTAGTCATTAGTTAATCTTTTCAATAGAAACTTTTGTATATGGCTGTCTGTGACCCATCTTTCTCTTTTCGCCCTTCTTAGGCTTGTAGGTAAACACGGTAATCTTTTTGCCCTTGCCGTTTTTAATAACCTTGGCTGTAACTGTTTTACCCTCTGCAAAATCTAAAGAACCGTCGTCGTTGCCAACAGCGATTACAGGGATTTCTACAGTTTCGTTTTCTTCTGCCGCAAGCTTTTCAATAAAGAGTTCTTCGCCCTCTGTTACCTTATACTGCTTACCGCCTGTTGCAATAATAGCGTACATATTAAGTACCATTCCTTTTTTATAGACTCGCTACTGTCAGGTGTGGACACAAATCCAACTTTTAACCCACAATACGCGGTTTTTATACTATAACATAAAATATTGGAAATGTCAACAATTATTTTGAATTTTACACGCCTTTAATGTGTTCTTCATAAGGATCGCAATAGTCATAGGTCCAACACCACCCGGCACCGGCGTAATAGCATAGCATTTATCCTTAACTTCTTCAAAGTCAACATCGCCGCAGAGCTTTCCTGATTCGTCTCTGTTCATACCCACATCAATTACCACTGCTCCCTCTTTTACCATATCGGCACCTACAAACTTTGCCCTGCCTATGGCAGCAACAAGAATATCAGCCTCTTTTGTTACTTCGGATAAATTCTTTGTCCTGCTGTGAGTAATTGTTACTGTACCATTTTCGTGGAGAAGAAGCATTGCCATAGGCTTTCCTACAATGTTACTTCTTCCTATTACCACGCACTTTTTACCCTCTACTTTAATATTGTAGCTGTGGAGCATTTCCATAACCCCTGCCGGTGTGCAGGGGAGAAAATCATAGTCGCCAATCATAATTTTACCCACATTGGATGCGTGAAAGGCGTCAACATCTTTAAGAGGTGAGATGGCCTCAATAACAGCCTTTTCATCAAGGCCCTGGGGCAGGGGTAACTGGCAGAGTATACCGTTGATTTCCCTGTCATTATTAAGTTCTTTCACCAAATCAAGAAGTTCCTGCTGTGTAGTAGTGGCAGGGAGTGCATATTCTCTTGAAAGAAAGCCCACTGTTTCACAGGCTTTTTTCTTATTATTTACATATACTCTGGAAGCAGGGTCATCACCTACAATAATGACTGCCAATCCCGGTCTTATGCCTTTTTGTAAAAGCTGGGCTGTTTCGAGCCTAACCTGTTCCTTTACTTCAGCCGATACCTTTTTACCGTCTATAATTATTGCCATATTTTTTCTCCTGTAAAAATTATTTATCTTTTTAATTATAGCATAGAAAAATAAATATTTCCATAGTTTCTAAGGAAAAATGCCCTATGTAAATACATACGGCATTATAGTTTTATTTTTCGATTTTTGATGTATCAAGTTTATGTATATTTAGGTGGTGGGCATTTCTCTTATTTCTGAAAATAATAAGCAAAACTATGCCCGCAACCAAAATACCAAAGGATAGAACCTGGCTTACCCTTGGTGCATATCCAAATATACTAAAGGGCAAATAAAGGCTGTCCGTACGCAGACCCTCTACTACCATTCTTTCAAAACCGTACCAAACCATATAACAGCAGAAAATCTGGCCCTTAAAATTATACCACTTCTTGCTGATAATATGGAGTACAAGTACACCCAGAAGACACCATACAGATTCGTAGAGAAAACAGGGATGAACACCTACATCACCCGTGTTTTCGCTGACCATTCTCCATGGCAGGTCCGTAGCTGTACCAAAGGCCTCCTGATTGAAAAAGTTCCCCCATCGGCCTATTCCCTGTCCAATTAAAAATCCGATTGATGCCACATCAAGGGCGGCAAGGAAGTTGACCTTTCGGATTTTGCAGGTAATCCCCCCTGCAATAATCGCACCGATAAGGCCTCCGTAAATAGCAAGTCCACCCCTGTTAATCATAAAAATTTCAAGTAAATTATCTTTATAGTCTTCCCACTTAAAGGCTACATAGTAAAGTCTTGCACCAATTATTGCAAAGATAACCCCTACAATGATTATATTGAGAAGTTCATTTCTATCAACCCCAAAGTGCGGAGCACGCTTTATGCCATAGATACAAGCCAGTATAAGTCCGCTTGCTATTATAAGACCATACCAATAAATATTGTAACCGAAAACGGAAAAGGCTACCCTGTCAATATTAAAATCAAAGCCAAGTCCGGGAAAAGATACATTCATAAATTATACTCCTTATTTGATTACCGAGAGTGCTGAATTATTGTAATCAACAAATTTATCAAAGGCACTTTCAACCTGTTCAAATTGAAGATTATAAACAGCATCTACATAGGAGAAAAACTCCCTGTCGGTAAAGTGTGAGTCTATAAGGTTGTTGCCAATGGAAGAAATTGAATTAAGTGATGACATTGTATCTCCGTAAATCGCTTTCTTACAAATTTCATAATCTTTCTTTGAAAGTCCCTTATCCTTGAGTTCCTTTATATATTCCTTAATGCAGGAATAAACCTCTTCAGGTTTTCTGCTTTCGCCCCCCAGTATAATTGAAGAATAACCGGGTCCCTCAAATACCTCGTAGTCAAAGTTTTGGTTAATAAGCTCTTTATCAAGGAGTTTCCTGTGGAGAGGACTTACCGAGCTGAAAATCATTGCCAAAAGCACATCAAGGCTTGCCTGTTCCGCAGCCGTAGTCCTTTCCTTTCCGTCACTTTTAAATCCAATATTAAACATTGGGAGTGCAACAGGTAGGTTCTGCTCTGCAAAATTTTTTACAATTTCATAGGGTTCATCTTCAAAATAGTTTGTAATTTTTACATCATCAGAAGGTTTAAGAAGTCTGTCTGCAACTTCCAAAACCTCATCAAGCCTCGCCTTACCGCAAACGCAAAGTGCCATATTGTTAAGATTATAAAAAGTGTTATAACACTGGTAGAGCTTTTCGGGGGTGATTTTTGCAATACTTTCCACAGTACCTGCAATATCAATCTTAACAGGGTGATTATGATACAAACACTCAAGGAGGTTAAACATTACTCTCCAGTCAGGTGAATCATCATACATTTTTATTTCCTGACCGATAATTCCTTGTTCTTTTGCTACAGTTTCATCTGTAAAATATGGCGTCTGCACAAAGTCAAGGAGAATTTCAAGGCTTTCCTTAAAATTATCTGTTGTAGAGAAAAGGTAGCAGGTCTTATCAAAGCTGGTAAAAGCGTTTGCATTTGCACCTGTCTTTGCATACTTTGCAAAAGCGTCGCCATCCTCGCTTTCAAAGAGCTTATGTTCAAGGTAGTGGGCAATACCGTCGGGTACTGTAACTATCTCTCCATCATTGGCACTAAATCTTGTATTAATTGAACCGTATTTAGTACCAAAAACAGCATAACTGCCACTATAGTCTTCCTTTTCGTATACATAAATGTTCAGTCCGCTTTTATGCTTAACCTTATAATACTTGTCCCCTGTAAGGGATGATTTAATTTCTTTAATTCCCATTTACTTACTCTCCAGTACATAAACCATATCAAGCGTGAACTTCTTGGCTTTCTCTATAATTTCTTCCTTAGTGATTTCCTTTACAATACTGCATGCCTCTTTGGGCGACATTAATTCTCCACACATAGCCTGTGAAAAATACCATATTTCAAGACCGGATTCGTTATCTGTAAGTGAGATAAAATCGTTGCAAAGGGAGAGCTTTGCAGACTTGATTTCAAAGTCTGTAATATTGCCGCATTTCATATCCTCAATTTCATTGAGAATTGCCTGCTGTGCCTTTTTAATATTTTCTTTCTCCACTCCGCTCTCTATAAACATAATACCCTTGGGCTTTATATATCTTGCAGAACAGTAGTAGCAAAGACTTAGTTTTTCTCTGACATTATTAAACAGCTTGCTATGGGCTGTGCCCCCTAAGATTGCAACAGCAAGACGCATAGTCATTATATCCCTTGCCGTTTCATCCTTACCGGTGCGGAAACCCATAAACATCTTGCTTTGGGTTATATCAAGAATTTCTTTTTCTTCCCTGACTTCGGCAACATTATATAAAATACTGCTTTCAATATCTGGAACTCTTCTTTCTATGCTATTAAAGTTTTCCTTAAAGATTTTTTCCGCATTATTGCTTGGACTTTCACCTACATAAAAAATCTCCACCCTGGAATTATGAAGAAGATTTTTCCATTGACAGTATAAACTTTCTTTTGATGTTTTGTCGGCATCCTCCTTTGTGCCGATTCTGGGAAGTCCGTAGGGTTCATCTTTACACATGGATTCCGTAGCCTTATTGATAAGGTAAATTCTCTTGTTGTTATAATCCGAATCTACAGCTTCGTCAAATTGACGCCTTTCCTGATTATATTCTTCCTCTGTAAAAGCCTCTCCCTCAAGTCTTGGATTAAATATTACATCACATAGGAGTTTTGACATATCCTCAAGAACATTGTCCCCCTGAAAGGCATATTTATCATCAATGCCGCTAATAAACAGGGTTATAATTTGATTATCTCCTCCCTTGCGAACAAAAGAAGAAAGATGAGCCCCGTATAATTCGCAAAGTCTTTTTGAAAGTACAGTATAGCTTGGATAATCCTTGGTGGACCTTGTAAGAATACCTGAGAGGAGTGCATTTGAAGAAGAAGTATCCCTTGTCATAGGCACAACAAAAGAAACACTAAGTCTTGTTGTTTTAAATTTATTTGTATTAATAGTTGTAAAATAGACGCCCTCGCCTATTTCATTTCTCAAAATGGAATCCATATAATTCCTCCTATCTTTTTGCTATTATAACACAGCAAATTATAATATAAAAGTGTTTTTTTAATTTATTTTTTCTGAAAACTGCGGCTTAATGCAAATTTTTAAAAAACTAAAACATTCTTAACGGCATTTTTAAATAAATTTACTATATAAAATTTTCGAGAAAATATAAAATTGGTGTTGACAACCAGTTGTTATAATGATATAATCAGTCTTGCTGAAACGAAAACAGCGGAAAAATAAAATAAAGATGCGAGTGTGCTGGAATAGGCAGACAGGCACGTTTGAGGGGCGTGTGTCTTTGACGTACGGGTTCAAGTCCCGTCACTCGCACCAAAAGCACTTTCTTTTTGAAAGTGCTTTTTTACTGCTTCCCAAAAACAACGTTGG
>CANROX010000055.1 GCA_947632335.1 uncultured Clostridia bacterium | reverse complement strand
GGCAACGAGGAAGCGGTTGGAGCGGCTCTCAAAAAGAGCGGAGCCTGCCGGGACGACCTGTTCATCACCACCAAGCTGTGGGTTTCGGATTCCAGCTACGAGGGCGCAAAGAAAGCATTTGAAAGCTCCTTACAAAAGCTGGGGCTGGAATACCTTGACCTCTATCTCCTTCATCAGCCTATGGGCGATTACTACGGTGCGTGGAAAGCCTTAGAGGAACTCTACAAGGAGGGCCGCATCCGCGCCATTGGCGTTTGCAACTTCTATCCCCATGTGCTTGCGGATTTCTGCGAGACGGTGGAAGTACTGCCTATGGTAAATCAAGTAGAACTGCATCCATTCTTCCAACAGCAGGAGGCGCTTTCTCTCATGAAAGAATATGAAGTACAGCCGGAAGCATGGGGCCCATTTGCCGAGGGCAAGCACGGGATCTTCACTCACCCGGTACTGACGGAGATCGGCGCAAAGTATGGCAAATCACCTGCCCAAGTCGCTTTGAGGTGGAACGTGCAGCGGGGCGTTGTCGTGATCCCGAAATCCACCCACAGAAACCGTATGGAGCAGAATTTCGACATCTGGAATTTCAGTCTCACTGACGAGGAAATGGCAGCAATTGCGCCCCTTGACATTGGTCACAGCGAGATCGTTGATCATTTTGATCCGAACTTTGTCCGGGCACTGCATGGAAGGAGATAAAGGAGCATCTATGAACACATTTACATACCGTTATCCCGTAACGGTTTATTTTGGAGAAAGAGCGGCGGAAAAGAATCTGCCCGCGGAACTTTCAAAGGTAGGCAAAAATGTAATGTTTGCCTACGGCGGCGGTTCTGTCAAAAAGAACGGCGTTTACGACGAACTGATGGGACTTTTCACTGCTGCCGGAAAGAAAGTCACAGAATTTTCCGGCATCATGTCAAACCCCACCTATGCCAAAGTGCAAGAGGGCGCCCACCTTGCCCGCGAGAATGAGATTGATTTCATTTTAGCTGTGGGCGGCGGCAGCGTCATCGATTGCTGCAAGGTCGTGTCTGCCCAAGCGAAGACAGATAGCGATCTGTGGGAACTGGAAACCGTGAAACATAAAAATCCGACCGAATTTATCCCTATGGGTGCGGTGGTGACGGCTTTCGGAACCGGCGCAGAGATGAACAATGGCGCGGTAATCACGAACGAGGAAAAGAAGGTCAAAGGTCCCCTGTGGGGTGCGTTTTACGATTTTGCCATCCTCGATCCGGCTTATACCATGACTATGCCCATGGGTCAGGTCATCTCCGGCGCATTTGATGCGCTTTCACACTGTATGGAAACCTATATGGGTGCGCCGAGAGAAACGAATCTCTCTGACGAGATCAATGAAGCCTGCCAGTGCAACATCATCCGCAACCTTCGAGCGACACTGAAAAATCCGCAGGATATTAAGGCGCGGAGCGAGCTTGTGTGGGCGGCGGCCATGGGCGAAAACGGAATGCTTAAAATCGGCAAGGCCACGGATTTTCAGGCACATATGCTGGAACACCAGCTCGGCGCATACACCAACTGCAATCATGGGCAAGGGCTGGCGGTGATTCATCCCGTACTATACCGTCATATGCTTCCCGAAGCTGTGCCGCAGTTTGCCCGCCTTGCTGTGGGCGTTTGGGGCGTTGATCCTGACGGAAAGACGAAAACAGAGCTGGCAAACGCTTTTATCGACGCTCTGGCGTCGTTCATCAAAGAAGTCGGTCTGCCGACAACATTTGCGGAAATGGGCATTCCGGCCGATACGGATTACAAGGCGGTCGCGTACAGCACCGTTCTCACCGGTGGCTGCTGCAAGAAATTCACGAGGGATGAACTGTTAGAGGTTCTTAATGAGTGCAGATAAGGAGGCATATTCCTACTGTTTGTCTTGCACCATATTCTGAACATAAAATGGTGTAGAAATCCTTTTCTAGGAAATTATCCGCCGATTCGTGTATTTGGGACTATGCTGACGCTGCTCGTACTCCTCTCTATGGCAGGCTCCATGATAAGCGGTATTCTGCTGTCTCGTTATGTGTTTTGCTTGGATGTATATAGCCTCAGTGTAGCCCTCCGAACAATTCATATGCTCTCGGCCTATTGGGGATTTGTATTTTTGTCTCTACACCTTGGACTGCACTGGAGCGGGATCATGGCTATGGCGAGGAAACTCACAAAGAGACCCTCGAAATTTCGGAAATGGACACTCCGCAGTATGGCAGCCTTAATTGCCGCGTATGGAGCGTATGCGTTCGTTAAACGGGATTTCGGAAATTATATGCTCCTGCGCTATCACTTCGTTTTCTTTGATTTTGAGGAATCGCTTGCCCTATTCCTGCTGGACTATGTTGCTATTATGGGGCTGTTCGTTTGCGCCGGGTATTTTATCGCTACAATATTGCGAAAGAATAAAACGAAATAGTTGTTAGATGTTTATGAAAAAATGCCATTACCCATTCTTTTGGCAGCGGCATTTTTTGCCATTTGCACAGGCAAGAATTCTTCAACGATAGGTCATTAAATGTAGATTTTGTCCGTTGTATTGGCAGGTTTGATGATTACTCACAGGTCTTAGGGTGCGACCCTAACAAGGTATTTGTATCTTAGCTATACAAATATACTGCTTTCTAAGATTGTGCAACGAAAGAGGCGGGAGCGTTTTGCTCCCGCCATCGTTATTTTTCCCCTTGTTTCTTTCATTAAAAAAGTAGAACCGGTAACCGCTGTCCCTAAACCCCGGTGCTATGTTCATTTGCGTCTCCAGCTTTTAGTTTAGGCAGACTGTAATCGCCTTTTCTCCCATATTTTTTCAAAAATTGTTTTCATCGAAAAAAGCCTCCTGTATTTTAATGTTAACATTATTTTACAGAAGAATTTTTACTTTGACTAATGTGCCGATTGCAGAAAAACGGGCATCGACCCAATCGGTTTATACCCGTTTTGTGTCTTGCAATGCCGGTTTCACTGTGTGTTTTGAATTACATCCTTATTGACACTCAGCATATAATATAAATTTTTTTAAATAAAAAATCCCCTTTCGGGGATAACCAGATCTATAAGCCGAGTTCTGTTAAAGACAGCCATCTATCTTGGCAAAGTGTTGCCATCTTTGCTCAATGCCACCTCCATAGGACTGCCGAGCAAGCATATATGTCCCTCCACGGTGTTGCTCCAAATAGGGTTTACACAGCCGATATGTCTCCATACCGCTGGTGAGCTCTTACCTCACCTTTCCATCCTTACCATATATGGCGGTAATTTTCTGTTGCACTATCCCTGGGGTCGCCCCCGGCGGCCGTTAGCCGTTATTTTCGCTCTGTGGAGCTCGGACTTTCCTCGGATAGTCGCTTTCGCTCCTAACCGCAGCTGTCCAATCTGGTTCCTGTTCATTTTATATTATATTAAAATATTTGTCAATCTAAACTATTGAATGTATAATAAAATAGTTGTATAATGTAAAACAATGATACAAATAGGAGGTTTAAAATGGATATTAGACAGGAATCTCTACAGAAACATTATGAATGGAATGGTAAAATTGAAGTTATTTCACGAGTAGAGGTCAACAGCAGTAAGGATTTATCCCTTGCATACACACCGGGTGTTGCAGAACCTTGTCTTGAAATTAACAGGGATTATGATAAGTCCTTTGAATTAACAAGAAGAAACAACCTTGTTGCCGTTGTAACAGACGGCACAGCCGTACTTGGACTTGGAGATATTGGGCCCGAGGCAGGTATGCCCGTTATGGAGGGAAAATGTGCGTTATTTAAAAAATTTGGTGATGTTGACGCTTTTCCGATATGTATAAGAAGTAAAAATGTTGATGAAATTGTAAACACTATATACAATATCAGCGGAAGTTTTGGGGGCATTAATCTTGAAGATATTGCTGCACCAAGATGCTTTGAGATAGAGGCGAAATTAAAGGAAAAATGCGATATTCCTGTTTTTCACGACGACCAGCACGGCACAGCCATTATTGTTGCAGCAGCCCTTTTAAACGCACTTAAATTAACAGGAAAGAAAATTGATGAAATTCAGGCAGTAATCAATGGTGCAGGTTCTGCCGGTATAGCAATTTGCAAACACCTTATGAATATTGGCGTTAAGAATGTTACTATGGTTGACAGCAGGGGTATTCTCTGTGAAGATGATAAGACCCTTACCCCTGCCAAAGCAGAAATTGCAAAAGTTACTAACAGAAGCAAAAAGACGGGCAAGCTCTCCGACGCTATGGTAGACAGCGATGTATTTATTGGTGTCAGCGCTCCGGGAGTACTTACACAGGATATGGTTAAGTCAATGAAGAAAGACCCAATTATCTTTGCTATGGCAAATCCAACACCGGAAATTATGCCTGATGAGGCAAAATCAGCAGGTGCGGCTGTTGTGGGCACAGGCAGAAGTGATTTTCCTAACCAAATTAACAATGTACTTGCTTTTCCGGGTATATTCCGAGGCGCTCTTGACTGTAGGGCAACGGAAATCAATGAAGAAATGAAAGTTGCCGCCTCTTTTGCAATAGCAAACCTGGTTGCTGATACAGATTTAACACCGGACTATATTCTTCCGGAAGCATTTGATAAGAGGGTCGGCAAGGCTGTTGCCAAGGCTGTTATTGAGGCTGCAAAGAAAACAGGTGTTAATAGAATTTAGTTAAAAAAATACGGCAGAGCAAAAGCTCTGCCGTTTATATATGCTTTAAAAGTTCCTCTTTTTTATTTTCGCACCTATCATGCATCACAAGGTTAAGAAGAAAATCTAAAGTTTCTCCGATTTTCTTTCCCTCCGTGATTCCCTTATGAATTAAATCTGAACCGTTTATATCCAATTCTGAAATCCTGTAACACTCTCCGTTATCTATTATCTCATTTAATACACTTATAAGCTGTTCTTTATTAAAAAGCTTTTCTTTCCTTTCATACATTGACTGTGCCATAATATCTGCCCGCTGAACCTTAATGAGCATTCTGAAATTCTCCTCACCAATATCCCTAAGCAATCTTTTCACCACAAATTTTTCAGGCTTTATCCTAAGGTCATGGTAGGTAATGAGGAGTTCAACCTTACTTATAAAATCATTGGGAAATCTAAGCCTTTTTAAAATCACCCTTGCCATTGCCGCGCTGATTTTAGGGTGACCATTAAAATGGGATATTCCCTTTTCGTCCCTTTTTTCTGAAACAGGCTTGCCTATGTCATGGAGAAGCATTGTCATTCTAAGCACTTCATCACTTTCAATACCCTTTACAGAGGCAACGGTATGTTTCCACAGGGTTTTATTGTGATGAGGTGTATTTTGGTCATATCCAAACATAGCTGATATTTCCGGGATAATAACAGCAAAAACTTCCTTAAATCTGCGAAGAATAAAATCACAGCTTTCTCCACAAAGTATTTTGGTAAGTTCCGAAGCTATTCTCTCTTTGGAAATATTATTCAGCAAACCTTTGTTATTCAGTATTGCATTAAGGGTGTTAAATTCTATGGAAAAGCCGTATATTGAGGCAAATCTCAGGGCTCTTAAAATTCTAAGGGCGTCCTCCCTAAATCTTACATCAGCCTTGCCAACGCACCTTATTGCCCCGTATTTTACATCTTCTTCCCCACCAAAATAGTCCACAAGTCCATTTTGGGGGTTATATGCCATGGCGTTTATTGTAAAGTCTCTTCTGGATAAATCTTCTCTAAGGCAAGTTGTAAACTTTACATTTTCCGGGTGTCGGCTGTCCAGGTAATCCCCGTCAATTCTGTAGGTCGTAATTTCATATACCGTGTCGTTGATAATAACAGAAACTGTACCGTGTTTTATACCTGTGTCAAAGGTTTTATGGTTTTTAAAAACCTCAAGTATTTCAGATGGTCTGGCATTTGTGGTTAGGTCATAGTCCTTTGGAGTTATATCCAACATCATATCCCTTACACAGCCGCCCACTGCATAACATTCAAAACCATTTCTGTTTAAAAGGTCTATTATTTCAAGTACACTTTCCGGCAAATTAAAAACCATATATTATCACCACACATTTTTATTATAGCACAAAAAATAAATTTGACAATTAATTTTATTAATCATATAATAATTTGATAAAGATTTGAAAGGTGGATACATTTTGAACAATAAAAAAATAGCCTACAAAATATCCGCCGTATCCATTATTGTAAATATTGTACTTTCAGTTTTCAAACTCCTGGCAGGTGTGCTGGCAATGTCAAGTGCCATGATTTCTGACTCAATACACTCTTTTTCAGATGTATTCAGTACAATAATCGTTATTGTGGGTATAAAGGCATCGTCCAAAGAATCAGACAACACCCACAGGTATGGTCACGAAAAGTTGGAATCCGTTGCGTCTATGCTCCTTGCAATTACATTATTTATAACAAGCATAGGAATAGGTTACAGCGGTGTTATGAATATTATTACAGGAAAATACAATAATTCACCTGCACCTGGTATGCTGGCCCTTATTGCCGCTGTTTTTTCAATAGCAGTAAAAGAGGGTATGTATCACTACACAATGTTTGGAGCAAAGAAAATCAATTCATCCTCACTAAGGGCAGACGCCTGGCACCACAGGAGCGACGCCCTTTCATCTGTAGCCAGTTTAATTGGTATTGGCGGTGCCATGCTGGGTCTTAGAATTCTTGACCCAATAGTAAGTATATTAATTTGTCTTGTAATTATTAAAGCGGGAGTTGGAATACTTAAAGAATCCATGGATAAGTTGGTTGATAAGTCCTGCGATATTGAAACAATTAATAAGATGGAAAAGATTATTCTTGATACAGAGGGCATTGTTGACCTTGACGATATTAAAACAAGACTTTTCGGCAATAAAATATATGTTGATATAGAAATATGTGCCGACGGTAATCTTTCCCTAAAGGACGCACACAGTATTGCGGAAAACATACATGATAAAATTGAAAAAACATTTCCCGATGTAAAACACTGTATGGTACATGTAAACCCAAAATAATACCAACATAGCAAAAGGTTCTCACTTTATTTTGTGAGAACCTTTTTTATTTTGTCTGCTATTAGTGTAAATATTGCAAACACGAAGATAGATAAGATAAAGAACACCAACATAATAATAAATGAATTAAAATCAAGAATTATAGTGCCTAATAATTTATTGAAAACGGCAAATCCTAATATCAAACCTATGGTTATACAGATAACAAGTATGGTTCTTAGCCTATTAAACTTATAGCTGATTTTACAAACCAAAGTTAAAAGTGTAAAGGCAGTTACCATAGCGCAAACCGTTTCCAAAGAGTTAGCAGGAAGTCCTATACTTGTGCCAAACACCATTATTGCAACAACACTTAAGGTTACCGTAAGTCCGGCAGGTATTGCACCCGTTATAATATTGATAAAGAAATTTCCCGTAATACGCTTATTATTATACTCCAAAGCCAAAATAAATGAGGGAATACCTATTGTAAGTCCTCCAATAAAGGATAGCTGAATAGATTGGAAAGGATAGGCGAATTTACAACATATCACTATTATAGATAGGAGAATTGAAAAGATATTTTTAACAAGGAAAAGAGAGGCGCTCCTCTGAATATTATGGATTGTTCTTCTTCCCTCTGCAACAATATGGGGCATTGAAGAAAAATCATTGTCTACAAGTACAATCTGGGAAACACATTTGGCGGCCTCGCTTCCAGAAGCCATTGCAACTGAACAATCCGCTCTCTTTAGAGCCAATACATCGTTTACGCCGTCCCCTGTCATAGCCACAGAATGTCCTGCGTCGTGGAGGGCAGTAATAAGTTTTTCCTTTTGTTGTGGCGTAACCCTGCCGAAAATAGTATATTTCAATGCAGCCTCATTAATATCCTCATCATTTTCCAGGGTACTGCAATCAACTGCATTTTCATATCCATCAAGTTCAAATGATTTTGCTATTTTAACAATAGTATTAACAGAGTCCCCGGAAATAATCTTTAATTTTACACCCTGTTCTTTAAAATAGTCCAGGGTTTCCTTTGCATTTGCCCTTAGCTTGTCCTTTAAAAGAACAATGCAAATCGGCGTGCGTATGTCATTTTCAATTTTTATAAATGTAAGTACTCTGTAATCTTCTTCATATTTTTTAATTATTTCAAGATAAGAGCCTTCGTCATCATTAAGAATAAATTCTCCTGCACCGCACAAATATGTTTTTCCTTTTACAACAATGGAGGAGCACTTTTTTTCTGAAGAAAAAGGTTCGTAACCCTCCGCCTTGTTAAAGGGTCTGTCTTTAACATATTCTTTTATTGCGTTTACTGTACTGTTGCAGTCGGGACTGTTATTGGCAAAATCTGAAAGAACACTATTTGCTTCCTCTATTGTAATTTTGTCAAAGGGCAGCAGGTCGTTTACAACCATTTCATCGCATGTAAGGGTTCCTGTTTTGTCCAGGCAAAGCACATCTACCCTTGCAAGAGTTTCTATGCAATACAAATCCTGCACAAGCACCTTCTTATATGACAACCTTACAACAGAAACAGCAAGTACTGTACTTGTAAGGAGTACAAGGCCTTCCGGTATCATACCAATTAATGCCGCCACTGTTTTAACAACGGCACTTTGTATGGGCACTTTTAAAATAATAAACTGGTCTACAAACAGAAGTGTTCCCAATGGGAAAAGTATACAAGTTACCACCTTTATAATCTTGCGTATTGTCGAGAGTATTTCAGAATTTATTTTCTTATAATATTT
>CANROX010000054.1 GCA_947632335.1 uncultured Clostridia bacterium | reverse complement strand
TGCGGATGTAGCTCATCTGGTAGAGCGCCACCTTGCCAAGGTGGAGGTAGCGGGTTCGAGCCCCGTCATCCGCTCCATTTTTAGCGGTTTTTACCGCTTGTTTTTTTATACGGAGGATTGATTATGACATATACATACACACCCCATGGCGTCTGTGCAAGACAAATAGAAATTGAACTGGAAGATACAACTATTAAAAACATTAAATTTGTAGGCGGTTGTGCCGGTAATACACAAGGGGTTGCCTCCCTGCTGGTTGGTATGGATGCAGAGGATGCTATTAAAAGATTAAGGGGTATCGACTGCGGAGGAAGAGGCACAAGCTGTCCCGACCAGCTTTCCTACGCCCTTGAGGAAGCCCTGGAATATATATAATTACTACCTGTTAGAAAAAGCCTGAAAGCGAATTGTTTTATTGTCAATAAAGTAATACAAAAACAGACCAAGCATTTGCCTGGTCTGTCTTTTTATTACTTAACTTTTACTTTACACTTTAATTTAATGCCGTTTGTCTTAACTGTAACTGTTGCATTACCTTTCTTTTTGGCTGTTATTTTGCCCTTTTGGTTTACCGCAGCTATCTTCTTGTTTGATGTTAAGAACTCTGCCTTTCCAACCTTACCCGTAACTTTTAGGGTGAACTTTGCACCTTTCTTAATTTTTAGGGAAGTCTTATTTAGGAAAGGTTTTTTTACTGTTACCGTAAAGGTTTTTGAAACCTTGTTATTTGTAACGGTTATTTTTGCCGTACCTTTTTTTAATGCTGTTACCTTGCCGTTACTGTCAACCTTTGCAATACTTTTGTCGCTGGACTTGTAGGTCGTCTTTCCAACGCCGTTCTTTACATCTGCCTTAATCTTAGTACTTCCCTTAAGGTATAGCTTTGCCGACGCTTTTTGAAGATTTACAGTTGTTTTCTTTACTGTGGGGGTGGTTGGTTTTGGAGGTGTTGTAGGTTCAGTTTCTATGGGCTCAGCCACGGCCTCTAAATAGATACTGTCATATGATACATAACTAAATGTCCATGAACCGTCAGAATGTTTCTCTATTGAATATTTTGGATTTTCTTCAGAGTATCCATACCCCTTATGTGACACGCCATTGCGGTCAACATAGTCGTACAGAGTGGCGCTTTGAGATATTGCATTAACACTTTTTATCTCATAACCAGGTACTGGCGTTAAGGTCTCCTGCCATAGAAAGCTTCCACTTTCAGTGTAAAACTCCTCGTATCCATATTTCTCTGAAAAAATCTTATTAGGAGTGTCCGATGTGACATTTTTTAAATTCCTTACAATCATCCCATAACCAGTACCGCCATCCACAATTTCTATATCCCTGTCTTCTGTATATACTGAAATATATATGTCGCAATCTACATCCGGTATGGTAACAGATACTGAATAATCATCAACAGGTTCAGGCTTTATTATTCTACCGTTTGCTGTAATTACTCCAACTCTAAGTCTGCCCATTCTATCCTTTATTGGATAAGATATTGTGGTTCTGTAAGTGTCACCTTTTTCTATTGAAACGGCATTATTAGAAAAAAGTGCTCCTGTATGATTTATTTTGTTAATAGAAAACCTTTCGGTAGTTTCTACTGCGGATACGCTGCAGCTTAGGGCTAATGAAAACAATATTACTACTGATAATAGTACCGATATTACTTTTTTCATAATTTACCTCCTAATCGTATTAAATGAATAATATTAAATTAAATATTTAAGTATATTTTATCTTACATTTACTTTACACTTTAATTTAATGCCGTTTGTCTTAACTGTAACTGTTGCATTACCTTTCTTTTTGGCTGTTATTTTGCCCTTTTGGTTTACCGCAGCTATCTTCTTGTTTGATGTTAAGAACTCTGCCTTTCCAACCTTACCCGTAACTTTTAGGGTGAACTTTGCACCTTTCTTAATTTTTAGGGAAGTCTTATTTAGGAAAGGTTTTTTTACTGTTACCGTAAAGGTTTTTGAAACCTTGTTATTTGTAACGGTTATTTTTGCCGTACCTTTTTTTAATGCTGTTACCTTGCCGTTACTGTCAACCTTTGCAATACTTTTGTCGCTGGACTTGTAGGTCGTCTTTCCAACGCCGTTCTTTACATCTGCCTTAATCTTAGTACTTCCCTTAAGGTATAGCTTTGCCGACGCTTTTTGAAGATTTACAGTTGTTTTCTTTACTGTGGGGGTGGTTGGTTTTGGAGGTGTTGTAGGTTCAGTTTCTATGGGCTCAGCCACGGCCTCTAAATAGATACTGTCATATGATACATAACTAAATGTCCATGAACCGTCAGAATGTTTCTCTATTGAATATTTTGGATTTTCTTCAGAGTATCCATACCCCTTATGTGACACGCCATTGCGGTCAACATAGTCGTACAGAGTGGCGCTTTGAGATATTGCATTAACACTTTTTATCTCATAACCAGGTACTGGCGTTAAGGTCTCCTGCCATAGAAAGCTTCCACTTTCAGTGTAAAACTCCTCGTATCCATATTTCTCTGAAAAAATCTTATTAGGAGTGTCCGATGTGACATTTTTTAAATTCCTTACAATCATCCCATAACCAGTACCGCCATCCACAATTTCTATATCCCTGTCTTCTGTATATACTGAAATATATATGTCGCAATCTACATCCGGTATGGTAACAGATACTGAATAATCATCAACAGGTTCAGGCTTTATTATTCTACCGTTTGCTGTAATTACTCCAACTCTAAGTCTGCCCATTCTATCCTTTATTGGATAAGATATTGTGGTTCTGTAAGTGTCACCTTTTTCTATTGAAACGGCATTATTAGAAAAAAGTGCTCCTGTATGATTTATTTTGTTAATAGAAAACCTTTCGGTAGTTTCTACTGCGGATACGCTGCAGCTTAGGGCTAATGAAAACAATATTACTACTGATAATAGTACCGATATTACTTTTTTCATAATTTACCTCCTAATCGTATTAAATGAATAATATTAAATTAAAGTGTATGTTTTGTTTTATATCTACATTATACCAACTATAACTGCACTTATCAACACATTTGGAAATAAATAGTATACAAAAATAATTGCCAAATATTATAAATTATAACGGTGAAATTTTTTCACTATAAATTGATATTTTTTTACAAAAATTTTTTAGATAACATAAAAAGCCCCATAAAAATGGGGCTTTTATGGCTGAGCTGGCGGGATTCGAACCCACGGATGACGGAGTCAAAGTCCGTTGCCTTACCGCTTGGCGACAGCTCAATATGCTTACTCTAATAATAAAAAAACCGTATTCTCATTTTTTGTAGCAGAGATACGGTCTTTATGGTGACCCATCGGAGATTCGAACTCCGGACACCTTGATTAAAAGTCAAGTGCTCTGCCAACTGAGCTAATGGATCAAATGGGGTGGATAGTCGGATTCGAACCGACGGTCTCCAGTGCCACAAACTGGCGCTTTAACCAACTAAGCTATACCCACCATATGGCGCGCCAGAAGGGACTCGAACCCCTGGCCTACTGCTTAGAAGGCAGTTGCTCTATCCAGCTGAGCTACTGGCGCATAAATAAAACAAACGCTTTTCGTTCGTCAGCCTTTATATTATATCTAACAGAGGTCATTTTGTCAATAGAAATTTTAATATTTTTCCGTTTTTTTACATCATCTATCATTATAACAGAAGTTTTCATTTTTCACCCTATTTACTGTTGTTTTATACCCATAATTAAGGTATAATATAAGGCAGAAAGGAGAATTTTATGGCAATACCTCAAGACCCTACCATACTTCTATCATATATTAATACACAACTAAGGGACCATTACTCCAACCTTGAAAAACTTGGAGATGACCTTAATATAGACATTGAAGAACTTAAAAACAAACTTTCTTCTATTGATTATGTATACGACAAAGAATTAAATAAGTTTATATAAATTTATAAAATTCAGGGGCAGTTCAATAAACTGCCCCTTTGTCTTTTGTATTATTAGATTATCTCCAACTTGATTTCATCATTCTCCGCCGTAACAGAAATACCCGTTATGGTATTTCCCCCTCTGTCAATCATTTCCTGGGCAACTCTGTCCTCAACTTCCTTGCGTATAAGATTACGCAAATCCCTGGCGCCTGACTTGCCGCCGTATGCCTTTTGTGCAAGGGCCTTACAGGTATTTTCATCATATTTAAACACTATACCCTTTTCCTTTAGGGTGGGTACATATTCGTCCAGAAGTAATGAGGCAATATTACAAAAATCCTCCTTGTCAAGTTGGCGGAATACAAGTATTTCATCAACTCTGGCAATAAATTCCGGTCTTAAAAATTCCGAAAGAGCTTTCATCACCTTTTCCCTGTTTATGTCGTCCTGTGATTTACCAAAGCCAAGAACATTTTCCCTCTTATCAGAACCTGCATTACTTGTCATAATAATGACTGTATTTTCAAAATTAACCTCTCTGCCCTGAGCGTCGGTTATTCTGCCCTCATCAAGAATCTGGAGAAGAATATTAAGAACATCGGGGTGAGCCTTTTCAATTTCGTCAAAAAGGAGTACAGAATATGGTCTTCTTCTAACCTTTTCTGTTACCTGACCTGCCTCGTCATATCCCACATATCCGGGAGGTGAACCTATAATTTTTGATACGCTGTGCTTTTCCATAAATTCTGACATATCAAGTCTGATAAGAGTTTCGGGTGTGTCAAAAAGTTCCTTGGAAAGCACCTTTACAAGCTCGGTTTTACCCACTCCTGTAGGGCCTACAAAGATAAACGACGCCGGTCTTCTTCTTGGAGAAATTTGTACCCTGCTTCTCTTGATTGCAGAGGCAAGGGCCTTTACAGCCTGACTTTGGCCGATAATCTTAGAAGAGAGCTTCTCTTCCAAATCGGAGAGCTTGGCAAGTTCATTTTCCCTAATCCTGGAGGCAGGGATTCCTGTCCAAAGTTCAATAACCTTAGCCAAATCCTGTTCTTCAACCTGAACATTCACTGCCTTTGGTTCAAGCTCTTTCATTCTGCTGTCTATCTGAATGAGTTGAGTTTTTATTTGGGCAATTTTTTCAAAGTCCACATTTTCTTCAGCAGACAGCTGTTCTCTTTCTGTCATAAGGTCTTTCTTTTCAACGGAGAGCTTATCATATTCCTCCATTTCCTTACTTCTCAAGGAACAGCAGGCGCAAGATTCGTCAAGAAGGTCAATAGCCTTATCCGGCAAAAATCTGTCCGTAATATATCTTTCAGAAAAAACAACCGCTTTTCTAACAATATCATCGGGAACTGCCACCCTATGGTGAATTTCATAGTATGATTTAACACCAAGAAGTACATCTATAGTTTCGGAAATTGACGGCTCGTTAATTTTAACAGGCTGAAATCTTCTTTCAAGGGCAGAATCCTTTTCAATATACTTTCTGTATTCCGTAAAGGTAGTTGCGCCAATAACTTGGATTTCTCCTCTTGAAAGGGAGGGTTTAAGAATATTGGCGGCATTCATTGTACCCTCGCTGTCGCCTGTGCCAACAAGGGAATGTACTTCGTCAATAAACAGAATGACATTTCCTGCCTCTTTAACCTCCTGTATAAGTCCCTTAATACGGCTCTCAAACTGGCCCCTGAACTGCGTTCCTGCAACAAGGGAGGTAAGGTCAAGAAGATGAATTTCCTTATCTCTTAAACGCAGGGGAACATTTCCCTCTACAATTCTTGAGGCAAGGCCCTCTGCTATT
This sequence comes from uncultured Clostridia bacterium, assembly GCA_947632335.1. Lineage (GTDB taxonomy): Bacteria > Bacillota > Clostridia > Oscillospirales > Acutalibacteraceae > Ruminococcoides. The sequence goes on along the minus strand of CANROX010000054.1, from coordinate 3,195 downwards.
GCAGTTTTACCAACGCCGGGTTCACCAATAAGGCAGGGATTATTTTTTGAACGCCTGGAAAGAATTTGAATTACCCTCTCTATTTCCTTATCTCTGCCTATAATTCTGTCAACTCTGCCCTCTCTTGCCTTTCGGGTTAAATCCTCGCAATAAAGGCCGAGATACTTCCTTTTTTTCTGAGGTTTTTCCTTGCTGTCCTTCTTTGATTTTCTATCACCGGCGCCGTTTTCTCTGCTTACGGAATTGCCGTTAAAAATATTACTGAAAAACGCCGGAAATGTTGGAGCGCCTCCCGGGGTAAAATCCTGGTCCCCGTCTTCATTATCACTATCGTTATTTATAAGTTCAGCCTGAAGTGTATCAGGGTCAAGTCCAAGTGACTCCGCCATAGACTGAACATCACCGCCCTCACCTAAATTATCCATAATAGATGTCATCTGGTCCTGAACTTCCTCAAGGTCATCATCGGTTATGCCCATCTTATTAATTAAATCCTCAACAGGCTTAATACCAAGTTCCTTTGCACAAGTAAGACAATATCCCTTTGAGCTGTCGCTTGAACCGGCAGAAACAAAAACTACCGCAGGACGCTTGTTGCATCTCGAACACATCATAATTATTCTCCTTCCTCTTTCACACCAGTGTCAACATTCTTTACTAACTCCATAAACAGGAGGAAATACTTAACAAGGGCAAATATCATTGTAACCGCAGTAACAGACAGCATTATTACTGAAAGGTACGGTACTGTAATATCTGCAATTTTAAAAACTACTATTGTGCATACGGAAATATAGAAGAAAACTGTTCCTATTTTTCCGTACCATCTTGCCTGTGGAGGCTTAATATGATTTTTTATTAATGTTATTCCGCCAATAATCATAAGTATGTCCTTGATAATTAAAATAACCATTACAGTAATTACCTCGGGACAAATTATACATATACCCACACCAACAGCCAATAATGTTAGTTTATCAGCTACCGGGTCAATAAGCTTGCCGAAATCTGAAATCTGTTTAAATTTTCTTGCAATAATACCGTCAGCACAATCTGTCAGTCCGGAAACAATGATTATTATTGACGCCCAAATATACTGCTGATTAAGAAATAATATCATAAACGGTGTAATAAGTAAAATACGGATAAATGACAAAATATTAGGTATTGTCAAAATATCTGTGGTGTCTACTCTTTCTCCATTAATTTTCTTTTCTTCTTCCATAAATCACACACCCACCTTATAAATTTAACCAAGCATTGAGGTAATTATATTATGATTATAAAAAATTGAAAACAGAACGGTTTTTCCTGCTTCCTGGCTAAATTCCATATAACTCATATTTCCTCCGGAAACAAGGGGAACCAGCACCGCCGAAAGGGAAACAAGAAAATATACCAACACAATACCCTGGGCTATTCCCAGTAAACCGCCAAAAACTTTATTTACAGTTTTGAGAACAGGAAGTTCCATAGCCTTAGAAACAAGCCCTGTAAGCTTTGACATAATAAATCTGATTAAAAAGAACAGAAGTATCATTAAAACAAAACTGCATATTGATATAATAATTGGGGCAAAAGCGGACTCTATCCCGTGGGCAATATTATTCGTCTGTGTTTCTACAGCCGAAGAAATGCCGGAATTAATATTATTTGTATCATACCCAAACATAGAAAGCAGGGACTGTATGTAGTCCGGCAAAAGAGTTTTTCCCTGCACCGCACTGCCTGTAGCAGAATTAATATTGTTGGAAACAGTGTCCCTAATACTGTCTATTATTTTTTCCTTTATTATGTTGTCATATATCATTTCTGAAAGCCAAGAACCTAAGTATGACGCCAACACTACAGAAATAATTGTACTTAAAAAACTTAGGGCGGACCTTGCAAAGCCGCGCCTGTAACAATGGATAATCGTAAGTAATATGATAACAATTACCGCTAAGTCCAAACAAATTGCCAATTTATCACCTATACCTTAAAATCAATCTATATCTATATCCCTGATTTCACTAAGACCAAGTATATACGCCTCGTTTGTATCATATAGGACTATGGTCTGGGCATCGTTTCCTGCGTCAGAACCTTTGCTTAATTTACCGTCTTTATCAAGAATAAATGCCTGTCCGCCTGAAAGAACACCTATTGTACCCTTGTAGGTGGAAACGGAGTCAATCCTTAAATCCGTGTTTATCTCTGACTCTTTTTCCCCGTAGGAGTTAAATACTAACACATTGCAGTTTCTTCCGTCGCCGCTTCTTGAAAGTGCCACTGTTAGAATTTTTGTATCCGGGTTAAAAGAATAAGTTGTAAGGATACTTGACTCAAATTCAGTCTTTTCAGGTTTCTTTTTATCAAAATTAAATGTATAAACGCCGTCTGAAGCAACTGCTATTGCCGTTGATGAGGAAAGATAAAAAGATTCATAGATTATGGATTCATCAATATCGTATTCCTTTTCCGGTTCTTCCCGGGAAAAGTCCAAAACATAAATTTTTGCCTTTTCGTTTCCGTTTTCTGTGGTAATACCGCAGCATACGGCCCCTGTGCCTGTACTGTTAATTGACGCACAGGTTATATAGTAGTCTGAAAATGAATATGAATATATCTTGTTATTTTCTGAATTATATGCATTAAGTTCGGAAAGATACCCACTTCCCTCAGTTACTACGCAATAATAACCCTTGTCGTTAATATCAGCGGAAAATACCCCTGTTTTTGTATTTGATTTTTTCTTTCTCTCCAGGGAATTGCAAATCATATAACCCTTACTTCCAACACCATAGACAATGCTGTAATTGCTTGTACCCCTTACAACAGGGTTATCATAGCTGAGCTGGGCATTAAATACTTCTCCGGCTGTGTCGCTAAGCTCAACATATGATGTGTCGCTGGCATAACAGGGTCTGCCGTTTACAAGTTTAAAATTACCCTTGCTTACTGTGGTTCCCTTAATATTTACAGGAAAACCCTTTCCGTCTGATGTCCCCAGTACATTTTCATTTATCCAGGCAGAGAAATTGTCCATCGTAAAACTATCCCTGTTTACAAAGAGAATTACTGCAATAACCAAAACAATAATTAATACAAAAATAAACAAGGTTTTTTTCACAAACTTTTTATCAATCTTTATCTCTTTGTCCGTATATTCATCAATAGGTATGTTTTCGTAGCTAAGGGTCTTTCTCCCTTTTG
>CANROX010000053.1 GCA_947632335.1 uncultured Clostridia bacterium | reverse complement strand
TCATTATGAGGGGGATTTTTTGGGAAAAAGACAAATAAAATATTATTTTGTGATAATAAACAAAAATAATATGTAATAAATATACATTTTTTTATCCTGATTTTATTGATTTAGAAAAAAATCACTAAACTTTCAACGATTTTTTTGAAATAATAGTTGCATTTGTTTTCGGTTTTGTGTAAAATGTATATGTTAGGTGATAATATTTGTTGCCATACTACCAAAGTGTTGGTCAATATGACTATAACCAGGGAGGATAATAGAATGTCAAATAGACTTTTTCAGGGTTTAATCCACCAAATGCGTGACACCATTGAAAGAACAATCGGTATTGTGGATGAAACATCTGTAGTAATTGCCTGTTCTGAGCTTGGAAGAATCGGCGAGGTCAACGAAAGCATTAATGCGGAAACCCTTTCTTCGACAGTTCCGTATGTTATCAATGGCTATACATACAAGTCCTTTGGAGCAAATCAGCGTTCTGAGTATGCCGTTTTTGTGTCCGGCACAGACGAGATTGCCCAGAGGTATGCAGGACTTCTTGCAGTTAGCCTTAATTCAATAAAGCAGTATTATGACGAAAAGTACGATAGAAGTAATTTTATCAAGAATGTAATTCTTGACAATATTCTTCCCGGTGATATTTACCTGAAAGCAAGGGAACTTCACTTTAATTCAGAAGTTACCCGTGTGGTAATGCTTATTAGAATTACATCCAAGGCAGAGGTTTCTGCATATGATGTTCTTCAAAATCTGTTCCCGGACAAGTCTAAGGATTTCATTATAAATATTAATGAAACAGAGATTGCTCTTGTTAAGGAGCTTAGACCCGGTATTGCAGAAAAGGACCTTGAAAAGCTGGCAGGCTCTATTGTTGATACACTGTCCTCTGAATTTTATACCCACTGTACGGTTGGTATCGGAACAATGGTTGTGGGCATTAAGGACCTTGCTCATTCCTTTAAGGAGGCTCAGGTAGCCCTTGAGGTGGGCAAAGTTTTTGACAATGAAAAGACCATTGTCAGCTATGACAATCTGGGCATAGCAAGACTTGTTTACCAGTTGCCTACAACCCTTTGCGAAATGTTCCTTAAAGAAGTGTTTAAAAAGGGTTCAATAGAGAGCCTTGACCAGGAAACACTTTTTACAATTCAGCGTTTCTTTGAAAATAATTTGAATGTTTCCGAAACATCAAGAAAACTTTTTGTTCACAGGAACACTCTTGTATACAGACTTGAAAAAATCAAGAAATTAACCGGTCTTGACCTTAGAGAATTTGAAGATGCAATCGTGTTCAAGGTTGCACTTATGGTTAAAAGGTACTTGACAGCTAACCCTACAAAGTATTAGAATAAGGATTCCACCAAACTGTCGGAATTTGTTTTCTGTGTTTCAGAGAATCCTAAAATAGGACTCGCTCTGTTATACAGAGCGAGTTTTGTGCAAGGTGGAAAATATTGTAAAAAATATCAGGAGAAATTTTTATGATAGAATTTAGAAATGTGTCTAAAAATTATCCTTCGGGTACCCATGCTCTTAACAACATAAGCCTACAGATAAATAACGGTGAATTCGTATTTATCGTTGGTTCATCCGGAGCGGGTAAGAGTACTTTTCTTAAACTTATCATGGGTGAGGAAAAACTATCTGAAGGTGAAATCACTGTAGATGGCATTAAAATGAGCAGACTAAGGAAGAGAAAGGTTCCCTATCTCAGAAGAAAGATGGGTATTGTTTTCCAGGACTTCCGTCTGATTGAAAAAATGACGGTATATGATAATGTGGCTTTTGCTATGAGATGTGTGGGAGCTTCCGGCAAGGTTATAAGGACAAGGGTTCCTTATATCCTTAAACTGGTGGGACTTGGCAGTAAAATTAAAAACTACCCCAGTCAGCTTTCCGGCGGCGAACAGCAGAGAGTTTCCCTTGCCAGGGCTCTTGTTAATAATCCGGAGATTATTATTGCAGACGAGCCCACAGGTAATGTTGACCCTGAAATGTCACATGAAATTATAGACCTGTTGTCAGAGATAAACAAGCAGGGAACAACCATTATTGTTGTTACCCATGAGCATGACCTTGTTAAGGAATTTGGTAAGAGGGTTATTGAAATTCATAAGGGAAGAATTGTTCACGACACAATGCTGGAGGAAAAATCAGCAGAGGAAATTGAGCTCATATCCTCTTATGACCAGCAAATTCCCGATGATGAGTTGAGCCCTCTTCTTATGAGGGACCAAACCGATGATGAGGAGATACAGGCTTTGGACGAGGAAGAACAGATTGATATTTCCGGTATGGATTTGCACCGTGAGGAACCAAAATCTGAAGAGGACAAGAAAGTTCTTGAAATTGACAAAATAGTAGAGGAAATACAGACTGACCATAAGGAGGACCTTATACATACAGTTAAATTAGATCCTAAGAAAATCAGACAGCTTATGGCAGAGCAAGAGAAAAAAATAAAAAGCGATGCGGCAGTTGACTCAGTTATTGACTCACTGAAGTAACATTTTACAGAGGAAAGAAATATGAAACTTAGCAGTATAGGTTATTTAATTAAAGAGGGTATAAAGAATATCTGGTCTAATAGAATGATGAGCCTTGCTTCTATTGGTGTTCTTGTTTCCTGTCTGGTTCTTACAGGAGCAGCGGTAATGGTCACTCTCAATGTAAGGACAGTTGTTGACAAGGTTAGTGACAGTAATGTTACCACTGTCTATATGGATTTAAAGGCCACAGATGAAGATTTAAAGTCTGCCGAACAGGAAATGAAAAACCTTAAAAATGTAACAGAAGTAAGTTTTTTCCCTAAGGAAGAGGCAATTAAGGACTACAAGGATGTTGTAGGCGAGAAGGTTTTTGCAAAAATGGAGGGTGAGGGAAATCCGCTTCCCGACGCCTACAAGGTTACTATGGCAGACCTTTCAAAATACGATGAAACAGTTAAGGAAATTCAGGCAATTCAAAGTGTTGACACAGTGTCTTCCCAGACGGATGTGGCGGACAAGCTGACCAGTCTTAATAAAATTGTTCAGCTTATGTCTATTGCCATTGTCTGTGCTCTCATTGTGATTTCTATGTTTATTATTTCAAACACAATTCGTATGACAATGTATGCACGAAGATTTGAAATCAGCATTATGAAGTCTGTAGGCGCAACAAATATGTTTGTAAGAATACCGTTCCTTATGGAAGGCATACTTATCGGCGCTCTTTCAGGTATTGCATCTCTGTTTATACTTATGGGAGTTTATGATTTGATTGTTGAGGCAATGCAGCACATTGTTCCGTTTAATGCAGTTCAGTTTAGTTCTGTAACCTGGCCGTTCCTGGGCGCATTCCTTTTAGCAGGTGTGTTTGTTGGTATGCTGGGCGGTATTATCAGTATTGGCAAGTATCTAAAAAAGGAAGGCTCAATTATTTTGGGCTGGTAAGGTGAAATGTTTTTTCAGAAAGGAGAGGCTCTTTTATGATAAAAAAGGTTGTTTCCGCAGTTTGTCTTATTGCAGTTTGTGCAACTGCTGTTGTGTGGAATTTTAATTCAGATAAGGTTACAGTACAAGCAGTTGACTCTATTTCAGAGCTTGAACAAAAACAGGCTGAGCTTCAGCAGAAGAGCGATGAATATCAGAAAAAGCTGGACAAGACAAACAAGGAAATTGAAAAGACAAAGGAATATCAGGAAACTCTGTCAAACAAAATTAACACAGTAAACGAGGAAATTATTGTTAGCCAGCAGAAAGTTGATAAGCTTAACACACAGATTTACTCCAAAACAAAAAAGATTAAGAAACTCAATGAGCAGATTGAGGACCAGACAGAAACATTGAGAGGCAGAATAAGAACTATCTATATGTCCGGTGATGTAAGCTCTATGGAAATTATTCTTGGAGCCAAGGATTTTTCCGACTTCCTTGATAAGGTTCAGCTTGTAAAAAGCGTTAGCGAATATGACGAAAGATTAATCAGCGAAATTGAAACCGATATGACTACGGTAAAGGAAGAGAAAAAGACTCTTGAGGGCGACAAGAAAAAGCAACAGGAGGCTCAGGAAGTACTAAAGGTCAAAAGGGATGAAATCCAGACTCTTGTTGACGAAAATCAGCAGGTTCTTGAAACTCTCTACACGAGAAACAGAGAACAGGAGGCCGCTATCAAGAAAAATAATGGCGAATTAAACGGTATTGATGACCAGATTTCCGCTTATTATTCCGAAAAGGCAAGACAAGCTGCCGAAAGACAGCAGCCTGCGAGTCCTTCCCCGGGCAGTAATTCAGGCGGTAATTCAGGCGGTTCAGTACCGGAAGTTCCATCGGTAGTTGTTCCCACAGGTCCGGGATATTGCTGGCCGGTACCCGGTCATACAGCATTGTCATCTGTATTTGGCGAGGACAGAGGTTCATACGGACATGGCGCTATTGATATTTCCGACGGCGGTATTATGGGTGCAACAGTTGTTGCCGCTGACAGCGGTACTGTTGTTGTTGCAGAAAACGGTTGTACACATAACTATGGCAAGTCAGGCTCCTGTGGCTGTGGCGGTGGTTACGGCAACTATGTATGGATTGACCACGGCAACGGAAAATGCTCAATTTACGGTCACCTTACAAGGGCAGTTGTAAGTACAGGTTCAACGGTATCCAAGGGACAGGTTATTGGATATGTAGGTTCAACAGGCTGGTCCACCGGTCCCCATCTACACTTTGAATGTAGATACAATGGTGTTAAATATGACCCAATGTCGGAATTTTAATTATTGCCGATGCTAAAAATATGACAAAACCCCTGAAAACAGATACATATGTAAAAATGTCGACAGGACAAAATATTATGTTTTAGAAAACTGTAGTAAGGGTATGTCAGTGATTATTAAAGCTTTAAAATTTCTGACAGAAGTTATGTAGTTTTCAAAAAAAACGCTCCACACAGTGGAGCGTTTTTTGTCAGTTACTCTGATGATATTATATCTAATTAAACTAATATTAATATCTTCATTTTCACATAAACCTGCCACTCAAAATTCATTTGATTGACAGGTTTATAAATTCAAAGCAAAAATTGTTCTAAAGTATAAAAACTATGCCAGAATTTTATACTGATTTATAGACTGTATATTGTTAGTATTCTTTATAAAAATTTAAATATATCTATTTAATATTTCTATAAATCTATCCTTATAATTTTCTAATTCGTAGATATTATTTAAAGTGAACCTATCTCGGCTTTTATCTGCATTTGGTAATATCAGTTCTTTTCTATTCTCTTTTAAAATAAGACGACATATCCAATGCTTATTATCTTTATACAAAATATTTATGTGTATGGCTGTATCACGATATATAATATCTGACATTGGAACAATGTCTTTAAGAAGATTTTTTATTATAAAATATGCTTCCAATTCTTCATCTGTAGTTATAATTTTTGTTTTTTTGCCCTGAACACTATCGACTGCATTAGATTCTGTTTTTTCAGTACTAATTTCCTCTGTCTGTCCTGTTTCTTCATCAGTATTTAGAGCGGCTTTGATTTTATCATTCATAAGTTCGTTTATGTAATTATTTAGGGCCTTTTTAAGTATTGGTTTAAATTTTTCTATTACACTTCGTGTTAGATTACCAGAATATGTTTGTCCTAAAAATAACCTTGTAAATTCGTCAGTTGGATTTTGCAGTTCAGATGAAATTCTATATTTAAACTCATTTGAATATTTTAACTCAGTAGCTGTATTAAAAATTTCATCAAGATTAAAATTTGACTTATGAAATTTTTTTAATTCAGTAATTTTAGCTTCTTTCGGATTTAAAATATCAATTTCTAAAAAAGGTTTTTCGTCCATCATATTTGGGCTATCAAGGTCAGTAAAGAACCGATAGACAAGACCGTTTGTTAATACTGCGAATTTAGCAGAAGTAGTACCAAAATATCTAAATAGCTGTGAACCGTGCTTATCTAAATTTTCACCACACCACTTTGCTTCAATTAAAATAATGGGTTGACCATCCTGCACTATTGCATAATCAACTTTCTCACCCTTCTTAATTCCAACATCTGCAGTGTACTCGGGAACAAACTCCTCCGGGTTAAAAACATCATATCCTAACATAGAGAAGAAAGGAACGACAAGGGACATTTTTGTCGCTTCCTCCGTAAGCAAATTGTCTTTAATGCTTTCTGCTTTTTTGGAAAACTGTTTGATTTGATCAATAAAATCCATTTTTATCTCCCCTTAACAAAATTGTGTTGACATATTTTGTAAAATAATATAATATTCTATTAGAGAGGCTCACACGCCTCACGATTATATATTGCCTTGCCGTCCGTTATTCGCAGTAGCGGGCGGTTTTTATTTGTTTATTTTCTATATTGTTATTTTATATCCGTACATGACAATGTTTTTATAGTTAATAGATACTAAGAAAAAACACACATTAAGAAATATAATCACTTATAGAATAATGTATTTACCCCTATGTGAAAAAGTAAGTATCAACCAATATCTTCCATAATCACAATTATATCATAGACGTCTGTGCTGTATCAAGTATAAATATACACAAAATATGGAGGTTGTATCTGTGTGAATTACCTATTAAATATCTACATAGTACATCGTGTATAATGTTCTAATGTACAGGTGTCCCTATCATAATTTATCAATCTTTGCATATACTGATAAAAATATGTGGGGTGTTATTTATGTTTACAACATTTGTTGTTGAGGAAAAAGAACACAGGGGAATTTGGAAGATACTGCCTTTTTTAAAGAAAGACAAACTAATAGAAAGCTACAGAGAATATAAAAATATGACAATGAGGGAACTGCGTTACATTAGTTACAACAATAACAAAATAGACTGGCAGATCGTGTATCAAAGGGCAGGCTATCAGGCAAAGTGCCTTGTATGCAGTGAAAAAGCAGCCTTGCCCGAAAGCCTTGGATTAAAACGGTTTTCAGATATAGTATTTTATAAAAAAATGGCGGAAAATTTTGCATTTAATGTACTTATGAATATGGATAATCCAGCAGGAATTAATATTGTGTACTTTGATATGGACGGAAAGGAATGTGCATTTGCAGAAAAACTCTGTACCCTGACGGACAATTTCACAATTATTACCGTCAGCAAGGATAAGTATCTTAAAACAGAGGAAAGCGTTATGGATAAAATGGGGGCAAGCCTGGTTTTTTCCGGAAATCTTTCCGCTATGAAAAAGGCCGACCTGATTATTGCTCCCACCCCCATCAGAAAAATACTGGATTTAAGCAACAGGACTGTAGTAATTACAAGCCAAAGACCTGTATTTGATATTTCAGCCCAATGCTATTATGATTACGATATATCTCTTCCGGAGGAATACAAAGAATTTCTTATTGAGGATATAACTGAAACGTATTTTGCCTCTGCACTGTATCAAAAAGGCAGACAGTATTCCTTAGGCCAGATTGTACCCAAGATAGCTTTTAACGAAAATTCTACCTGTACTGTAAAAAGTTTAGCTAAATATCTTGATAAACTGGCTCTTTAAATCTTGACATAATAACTTATAATGATATAATTAAATAGTATATATTAAAAAAGGAAGTGTTTTTAATGGCAAAACAGGTAATGCTCACAGAAGAGGGATTAAAAAAATTAGAGGCAGAGCTTGAAGTCCTTAAAGGCGAGAAAAGAAAAGAGATTGCAGAAAAAATTAAAGTTGCACGCTCTTACGGCGACCTTTCGGAAAATTCAGAATATGATGACGCTAAAAACGAACAGGCAATTCTGGAGGCAAGAATTGCAGATATAGAGGCAACCCTTAAAAATGCTGTCCTCATTGATGAAAGTGAAATTAACAATGACAAGGTGCATGTTGGAAGTACCGTAAAAATAAAAAATGTGGCTACAGAAAAGGAAATGACAGTTAAGATTGTAGGTTCTAATGAAAGCAATCCAAAAGAAATGAAGATTTCCGATGAAAGTCCAATCGGCATTGGACTTATCGGCAGGGTTGTGGACGATGTAGCAGAAATTGAAACTCCCGGTGGCTTGGTAGCCTACAAGGTGCTTGAAATTTCAAAATAATAGTCAGACAAAACTCTGATTATCAATAGGAAAAATTTTGGTAATGTAGGGCAGTCTGTTTTGACTGCCTTTTACTTTGGAAAGGAATAGTTTAAAATGGGTGAACAAAATATAAACAAGAACAATGGCGGGGATTTAATCCAGGTTCGCCGTGATAAGCTGGCAGAGCTTAGGTCTGCCGGTCAGGACCCGTATATGGTGAATACATCTGACAGAGATACTTTAAATAGAGATATTGCAGAAAACTTTGAAAGTTTTGAGGGTAAGACAGTTTGTATTGCCGGAAGAATTATGTCCAAGCGCGGCAAGGGCAAGGTTATGTTTATGGATGTTTATGACCGTACAGGCAAAATGCAAATTTTTGCAAAGTTTGATGGCCTTGGAGAAGAGGTTTACAAGGGTCTTAAAAAGTGGGATATAGGCGACATTATGGAGTGCACAGGCTTTGTTTTTAAAACAAAGATGGGAGAGGTTTCCGTACACGCCACAGGTGTAAAACTGCTGTCAAAGTCACTTCTTCCTCTTCCCGAAAAATACCACGGCCTCAAGGATGTGGATTTAAGATACCGTCAGCGTGAAGTTGACCTTATTATGAACCCGGATGTTAAGGACACATTTGTAAAAAGGAGCAAGATTGTTTCTACAATCCGCAATATTATGGACAGTAAGGATTTTGTGGAAATCGAAACTCCAACTCTAAATACAATTCCCGGCGGTGCTACGGCTAGACCGTTTGTTACACATCACAACACCCTTGATATTGATATGTATATGAGAATTGCTACGGAAATTCCTCTTAAAAGGCTTATTATCGGAGGAATGGAAAGGGTTTATGAAATAGGCAGAATATTCCGAAATGAGGGTATGGATACCCGCCATAATCCGGAATTTACCACTATTGAGCTTTATCAGGCATATACGGACTACAACGGTATGATGGATATTACCGAGGAACTTGTGAACAAGGCCTGCGTTGCTGTAAATGGCACAGAAGATATTACATACGGCGACCTTGAAATCTCCTTAAAAGCACCTTTCAGGAGAATTACTATGATTGACGCTGTTAAGGAATACTCCGGCGTTGATTTCGGAGAATTTATGGGTGATACAGAAAAGGCTAAGGAAGTTGCAAAACAGCTTAACATAGAAGTTAAGACAACTGATACATGGGGAAACATTCTTGCAGAGGCATTTGATGAATATGTGGAGGACAAGCTGATTCAGCCGACATTTGTTATTGACTATCCTGTGGAAATTTCTCCTCTTACAAAGAGAAAGGCAGATAATCCTCTGCTGGTTGAAAGGTTTGAACTCTTTGTTGCAGGTGGAGAACTTGCAAATGCCTATACAGAGCTTAACGACCCAATCGACCAAAGGGGAAGATTTGAACATCAGATGATGCTCCGTGAGGCAGGCGACGACGAGGCCAATATGATTGATGAGGACTTCCTTACGGCTATGGAATACGGTATGCCCCCAACAGGCGGTATGGGTATGGGTATTGACAGGCTTGTTATGCTCCTTACGAACTCCTCAACAATCCGTGATGTAATTGCATTCCCCACAATGAAGCCGATGGGTAAATAAAGCTTGCAAAATCAAGGGTTTTCGGGCACAGCAAAAGCGAAAAAACTTACACCTTACACCAAACTTACACCAATCGATGTAGGAAAACGTGTTTAAGGTAAAAAATCGCATAATTTCAAAGCATGAATGGGCGATTCCCTTTCGGGGTCGCCCATTTTTAGAAAAGACAGATAAACAAATCGGGATTTTAGGTGGAATAATGGCGTCGAGTAAAGAATATTTAGATTTTATTTTAGGGCAATTATCCGAATTGGATGAAATTACATATCGGGCTATGATGGGAGAATTTATCATCTATTATCGTGGTAAAATCGTAGGCGGTATCTATGATGACAGGTTGCTTGTAAAACCAATAAAAGCAGCAATCAGCTATATGCCAACAGCGACCTATGAATTACCCTATGAGGGAGCAAAAGAGATGTTGTTGGTA
>CANROX010000052.1 GCA_947632335.1 uncultured Clostridia bacterium | reverse complement strand
AGCAGGGTGCTGTTTGGGGAACACTCTGTTGACAGTAAGAAAAATTATAAAATTACCGTATTTGCAGATATAAGCGGTGTAAGAAATTTAAGCGTATTTCTACACAGCACAGCACGAAAAGAAAAGATAGTCCTTGATTTAAAGGAGTTTAATCCGGGTACAGGGGAAATTATTGTTGATTTTTCTGCAATGAGGGGAAATCTGGAGGACTTTACTACCCGTACATATTCAATTTGTCTTGCTTTTTCCTATAAGGGACAAATGTATGCAGTAAAGGTTAAATCTCCCTACTATACGGATAAAACTCCTCATAAAAAGGAGTTTCTCCACAATGTTGCTTCCTTTAACATTAAGGAATCTGTAGTGGTTGCAGAGCCTTTTTACAGTTCAAAGGGACTTTTTAACCTAAAAATAAGGGAAAGAGTTACTTCACGAAAGGAAAAGGTGACGGTGGGATATAAGAATATTTATTTCAAAGATAAATATCTCTATATTGTTTCCGATGTTACAAATAACCAGGAAAACTTTACAGGATATGCACTTTCCTACAGATATAGCCTAAGTGAGGACAGGAGAATATATTTTGCAAAGGCAGACCTTGTTGCCAGCGGTAACGATACCCACCTAAAGGCAAGGTTTGACCTTTCCAGAATTGAACTTCAAAAGGTGTACTGGGACATATACGCTGTCTATGTAGAGGAGGATGTTCCCTATTTTGCAAATATTTATGTGACGCACCGACAGCTTGAGGATTATATTCTGGGGCCCAGAAACATCCTGGGAAAAAACTACTACATAATTCCGCCGAATATTAAAAATGAAAGTCCGGAAGTATTTTTTCCTTATTTTACAGAGGAAAATACCGTAGCATTTATGATGCGTAAATTCAGCGGTTATGACACATCAAAATTTAAAATCCGCGAGCTTATGGCTATGGCGCTGTATAAGGCAGGAAAACTCATTCTCAAAAGAAAGAAAATTGTCCTGATTTACGAGAAAAGGTGTCGTTCTGCCCATGACAACGGCTATCATCTTTTTAAGTATTGTATGGGTCATAAGGTTGAGAAAAGACTTAATGCAAAAATTTATTATGTCATAGACAAAAAAAGTCCTGAATATAATAATGTAAAAGAGTACAAGGACCACATACTCGGATTTATGTCTATGAAACACCTTGTATACCTTATAGCCTCAAGACTTCTTATATCGTCGGAGGGAAGAAACGACTGCTACATACTTCGCTCCAACAACTCAGTTATCGCACGATTTTTAAGAGAAAAGAAGTTTGTATTTTTACAGAGAGGCGTAATCGGTCTAAAAAAAGTTGATAAGCAGTACAGCAAAAAAAGAGGCGACCACCCCGATTTGTTTATTGCATCTTCAAGAAGTGAAAAGAAAATTATAATGAATAATCTGGGCTTTAAGGATAATGAGGTAGGTGTAACCGGCCTTGCCAGATGGGACGATTTAAGGGATAAATCTCATAAGTATAATGAAATTCTTATTGCTCCGACTTTCAGGGACTGGCTTACTGACAAGGATAATGAATCCTTTAAGAAAAGTGAATTTTATAAAAAATACAGCCAGCTGCTTAATGATGAAAAACTCCATGCTATACTTGAAGAAAACGACCTGACTCTTAATTTCAGTTTGCATCCTGTTTTTAGAGAATACGCAAAACTCTTTAATACAGATTGCAAGAGAATTAATATTGTTAAAGGCGGGGATGGGTTTAATGAATATATAATGAGGGCAAAGCTCCTTATTACCGACTACAGTTCCCTTTGCTATGATATGCTGTATATGCACAAGCCTGTGCTGTTCTATCAGTTTGACTGTGAAAAATATATTGAAGAAACAGGTTCATATATTGACCTTGAAAGGAATTTGGCAGGGGATAGAAGTTTAACTGTCAATGACCTGCTGACAGATATGAAGAAATCAATAAAATCAGACTTTAGGCTGCCCTACGAATATAAACTTAAAAGGGAAATGTCCTTTACATATTTTGACAGAAACAACTCGTCAAGAATAGTACAGGAAATTAGAAAACTAAAATTTTAACTGATATTTGAAGAGTTGGTTTGTTTTTCTTTAAATTATAAAGGCCTGTTTATTAAAATAAAAAATTCTGTCAGATAGGTATATTTTTTGTTGATTTATAGTACTCTATATGATAAAATACAGATAGATGTTCTTGTAATATCAAAATTTTTCAGGAGGTTATGTAAAATGCAGAACAATGGTAAAACACTATCAATTGTATCCCTTATTCTTGGTATCGCATCAATAGTACTTGCTTGGTTTTATATGATTAATATTGCAGCCCTGGTATGTGGTATTGTGGGTATCATTCTTGCAGCAAAGGGTAAAAAAGGATTGCAGGCTTCAGGTGAACCCACCGGTATGGCAACAGCCGGTCTTGTCCTTTCGATTATCGGTCTTGTTTTGCCAATTATCGGTTTCTTTACTTGTACGCTCTGTGTTCTTTGCGTTGCGTCAGCAGCCAACAGTAGTACTGAAGTTAACGGTGCATTAAACGAGCTTAACAGCATAATTCAGACAGCTACAGCAAACTGATTTTAGCGGAAACCAAAAAAATATATAATTAGGTATCTATCCATATATTCTGCTTTTGCAGAATATATGGCTTTTTACCTTTACAGAGAATATTTATATCCTTCCTTTATAAGGGGGATATTTTTATAGAAGGAGTTAAAATGTTTCCTATAGTTGAAATTTTCGGAAGAGAAATAGGAACTTATGCCATATCCTCTTTGATAGGTTTAGTGCTATGTGGTTTCCTTACCCATAGCCTTTGTAAAAAATACAAGCTTGGAAAAAATAAGGGATTGGATATTTTTGATATAGTTTTCATTATGATTGCCATTTCTGTGGGAATGTTTATAGGTGGTCATATTCTATATGGCATAACCCATATTAGGGAAATAGCCGTTTTGTTCAGCTTTTTTAAAAGACTTACTTTTATGGAGTTTATGACCCAGCTTGGCATTTATATAGGTGGTATGGTCTATTACGGTGGATTTATAGGAGGCTGTATTGCCATTATGATATATACAAAGTATTCAAAGTCAATAGACAAAAATGACGCCCTTGATTTATTTGCCCTCAATGCCCCTTTGTTCCATGTTTTCGGTAGAATAGGATGTTTTCTTGGAGGTTGCTGTTACGGAATAGAAAGCGATTTTGGCTTTATTGTCCATGGCAACCAGCTTTATCCCCAAATTAATGATGTAAGAAGATTTCCTGTTCAGCTAATGGAGGCATTTTGCAATCTTCTTATATTTCTTTCAATCCTCTATATGTTTAGAAAAGGAATAAGTAAGCATAAGCTGATTTATGTATATATGATAATTTATCCCATAGCAAGATTTATACTTGAATTTTTTAGAGGTGATACAATAAGGGGATTTTTGTTTGGCCTTTCCACCTCACAGTGGGTAAGTATTATTTTACTTGTTTTTTCGGTAGTGAAACTTATTGTAATAAAAAAGAAAGAAACCGATTAGCACATAAGTGTTAATCGGTTTTCCGCTGTAAATAATATTTTATTTCATTTCATAAAGCCTGTGTAAACATTCTTCAAAACGAAGTCCATACCACTGAGAATCCTTATCGACTATTGTATGGTCAATACATTCCTGGGTGAATTTTACAGCCTTGTCTATGCTGTCGTTAAGACTGTTTCCAAGTGTATAAAAACCTGCCAAGGTACTGGAAAAAACATCTCCTGCACCGTGGAACTGTCTGTTAATAAACTTCTTTTCAGCTACTTTTCTACTGTGAGAATATACTGCAACCCAGTCATTCTGCCTCACACCTGTTATGGCAAATTTCTTTGTAATCTTTTTCAGCTTTTCTATAACAATACTTATATCCTCTGAAAATTCTGTATCGGTAAGCAGGCAGGCCTCCGTAAGGTTTGGCAAAATAATATCCGACTTTTTGCAAAGCTCCGATATATACTTAGGATAATCCTCATCAAAGCCACTGTAGAGTTTACCATTGTCCCCCATAACAGGGTCTGTGATTATTATACTTTCACTGTGGTTATCAATAAAATCGGATACTATCCTAATTTGTTCCTTACTGCCAAGATAACCTGTAAAAATGCAGTCGAACTTTTCACCCATTGTGTCAAAATGGTTTAAGATGTCTGTCATCTGCCTGGTGGTGTCTGTAAAGGTATATCCATTAAATACTGTATGGGTAGATAAAAGTGCAGTGGGTAAAGCTAACGCCTCAATTCCCAAAGATGATATTACAGGCAGCGCTACAGTTAAAGAACACTTGCCCATTGAGGATATATCATTTATACAAAGGATTCTCTTCTGTTTCATAGTCCAATTTTTTATCTAATGGTAACTCTTGATTTAATGTCAGCCTTATTAAAGGCAATCCCTACAATAATATACAGCAGTCCGCTTGCCCCTGCCTGAAGCAGATTAGGGAGCATAGAAGCATAGGCAGCTGCACCGTAGTAGAATATTTCAAATGCAAAGTAGCCAAATACTGTAATACCACAGCAGATAAATACTGCAATAAGATTTCTTACATTTATAAACTTTTCCCCCTTGTTTGTAAAGCACAGAGCAAGGAGCATTTTGACAGCCATTGTAACCGGTACATATACGCCGTATCCTCCGGCAAAATCAGCCATACCTGCGCCAATTCCTGCTGCTGCAACAGCATAGGGAGTAGGAAGGAGTGATGCTGCAAGATAAATTGCCAGGTCCCCAAGGTGAATATATCCTATAAGTGTGGGAAATTTCACAAAAAATGTAAGTACAAAAATCATGGCTGCAAACAGCGCCGCAAGAACGACCCTATATAATTTTTTGTTTGTTTTCATTTTATCACACCTCTAATTATTTCTTCAAAATATAAATATGTATTGAATGTTGCAACATATTCTATTATAATTAGATTTGGTACTATTAAAATAACCAAAATGATACTATAAAATAATACCAGATGGAGGAATATATGCTTACATATGATATTAGTAAAAAGGGAAAAATGTCGGCATACCAATATCTTTACCACTTAATCAAAAATGATATTCTTGACGGAAAACTGCTTTCCGACGAGAAACTGCCCTCAAAAAGAAGTTTTGCAAATCACCTTGGAATATCGGTGGTAACAGTGATGAATGCATATGAACATCTTTTATCGGAGGGTTATATTTATACAATACCCAGAAAGGGTTACTTTGTTGTGCCAATCCGCACACAAAGAAAAACCGATTTTAAGGATATTAGACCCCAACCGGAAAAGGAGGTTAGGCCGGATTTTGATTTTTCGGGAAATAGACTAAATGGTGGAAAATTTCCCTTTTCGGTATGGAGCAGACTGATGAGAAAGGTACTCCTTGATTATGAAAATCAACTTCTTGAGCCACTTCCGTATAACGGTGCAGAGATTTTAAGGGAGGCAATTTGTAAGTATCTCTATCACAACAGCGGTATGAATGTATCTCCACAGCAAATTATTATTGGCGCAGGTACAGAGTATTTGTATACCCTTATTATTCAGCTTGTTGGAAAAGATAAAATTTTTGCATTGGAGAATCCCGGTTATAATAAAATTTCAAAAATTTATGGAATGAATAATGTAAAAACTGAATTTGTGCAGGTAGATAAAAAAGGGTTAAATGCAGGTGATTTAAGGAACAGTAAGGCAGATGTTGTGCATATTTCCCCAAGTCACCATTATCCTACAGGCGTAGTAATGCCTGTTGACAGAAGAAATGAAATTCTCAACTGGGCTGATGAAAAGAACGGATATATTATTGAAGATGATTATGACAGCGAGTTTCGGGGAGCCCAGAGAACAAATACACTTTTCAGTACAGACAAAAACGAAAGAGTTATTTACCTCAATACCTTTAGCAAAACTATTGCACCGTCTATGAGAATCAGTTATCT
This sequence comes from uncultured Clostridia bacterium, assembly GCA_947632335.1. Lineage (GTDB taxonomy): Bacteria > Bacillota > Clostridia > Oscillospirales > Acutalibacteraceae > Ruminococcoides. The sequence continues at coordinate 5,605 of CANROX010000052.1, read as the reverse complement.
TATACTTCCCTCACATCTGCTTGAAAGATATAGAGAAAGGCTTAATTTTCTTTCCTGTACTGTTCCCAGTTTTGAACAATATACCTTGGCTTATTTTATAAATGAGGGATACTTTGAAAGACATATTACAAGAATGAAAAAATACTATAATCAGTGTAAAAATAAGGTGAAAGAAATTATTGAAAACAGTGTAGTTAGAGACAAAATAGAAATTGTTGAGAATATGTCCGGACTTCATTTTATTATGAAAATCAATACAGAGAAAAGTGATGATGAAGTTGTATCATTATTAAATAAAGAGGGAATAGGGGTTAAATTTCTTAGCCAGTATATACATACGGCAGGGGGCAGCTATCAACACCGGATGATAATAAATTATGCAGGATTTAATATAAAACACCTCGAAAACGCCCTTGAAAAATTAAATAATATAATCTGATTAAAATATCAGTATCACATTGATTCAGATATATGGTATAGAGAAAAAGCACCTCCTGTGGCATAATAAATGCCATAGGAGGTGCTATTATAAAGTCTTTTAAAATACCCGGGTGATTTTCACTATAAAATAATCGTAAAATTTTAAATTAATAGATTCCTTTATCAAAAATATAACATATATCGTATTTACCGCCATTCAAATAAACAGCAGCTTCACTGCCGCCACATAGTCCGGCTACCATAGAGTTACATTTTGATAACAAAGTTATAGAAGATATATATTCAAGGGCTTTTAGAAAATCATCATTTTCTCTATTAAATGAAACTTGTGAAACTCTGCTTATTTTATCATTCTTATCATAGTCTTCATCATAATAATATCTCTTATTTTCTAAGATTTTTCCCGGAAAAGATTTTTTAAAATTATCAGCTATTTTCTTTTCCTCTGTAGCCAGATAAATATATTCAAGATTTTGTTCTTCCATTATTTGCTTTGATTTTTGTATAAGCTCCTCAATCGAGGGCTGGATAGGATGACCCTTTGGTTTTAAATCCAGATAGTCCGTTCCCCTGCCCAGACAGCCCAGTGTTTTCTTATCCTTTAAGATAGTATTAAATTCGTTATCAACATATTCTTGGCAATAATCATTAAAAACAAAAAATTCTCTGTACATTTTATTCCAGAAAGATGATATTTGGCTGTCCCTTGCATCATCTGCATGCGGACAGACGACATATGTTTTTATCGGGCAAACAATGTAATTACCTTTAGATTTTATATCCTTTAAATTTGTTTCAAAAGGTTGTTTAAACATCTTCTCCCAGAGATTAGTTCTTTCCGAATAATTACCGATTTTGGCGTCAATATCAATAACAGGTTTATATCCGTTCTCCAAACACCAGATGATATTAGAAATCATCTCTCGTATAAAGCAAAAATTTATGACGCGATAATCCCAAGTTCCCTGTTGAATTAAACAGAATCTAGTAAATCCTTTTGCCTTTTCAATATACTTGTCAAAGTCTAAAAATAACTTAGATTTTTTAAAGAATTTTTCTCTATAATTTTCGTCAATGGCATCGGTAAAAATTGATTTTTTGGCCTTTGCATATAATTTGGACAAATTTTTATAAGGCATTAATTTGAAGATAGGCTTTGAAATTTTTGAAACTATTCCCATTTTATCACCCTAAAACTAATTCTTTTATATAATCCCTTGTTAGGTGTAATTATATATTAAAATATATATTTATGTCAATAATAAAGTTATTGAATTGTGTCTTAAAATAGGAGTTTTTGTTGAATAATTATTCTGACTAAATTTTGCAAACACTCCGACTTATGTTTAGGTCAGTTTTTTCTTTTCCAGACAGATGCTGCATTTGAATTTACCATAAGATTCTCAATATCTATACCCACAGGACAGATATTCATACAGGAAAGGGATTTTCCGCAGCCGTTGTAAATATTCTTTCTGTAATTAAGAAGAACATCGTAGCCTTTGGTTTTGTTAAGTTCAGAAATAATTCTTGAAACAGGAACTGCCGCTGCCGCTCCAAAAAAGCTCGCATCCACGGAAAAGTTAGGACATACCTCAAGGCAACATCCGCATTGGATGCACCTTGACGCCTCGTATGCAAGTTCTGTATTTTTGGGTTTCAAAGCAGAATTATCTTCAAGCCAGACATTTAATTTTTTTAGGTTTTCATACATTGGTGCTCTGTCAACCACAAGGTCACAGACAGTAGGGAATTTTTTAAGCGGTTCCAATGTTATCTTACCATTCTTGAACTCTGAAACTTTTGTATCGCAGGCAAGACGCGGTCTTCCGTTAATTACCATAGCGCAGGCGCCGCATTTCTTTTGCAGACAATTACAATCCCACTTAATTTCCCCTATATCATTCAAATTTATATCCTTTAAGTTACTGCTGTTTATCGTATCTAAAAGGGCCGCAACGGTTGTTTCAGTGTTTTCACAGTCTAATTCTATTATTTGACGGTATGGCTTTGATGTAGGAGATTTTTGTCTTAAAACATCAACTCTTAACTTCATTTTTGTTCCTCAATTCCGGTATTTCACTGTATGAAATTTCAATCTTACCGTTTACAAGACTCACTATCGTTGTCTTTCTGAAATTTTCATCTATATTGGGATAGTCAACTCTCCTGTGCGCTCCGCGGCTTTCTTTTCGACTAAGCGCACACATTACGGTGGCCAAAGCAAGGTTCACACGTTTTTTCTCAGCATCGTTTAAATCTTTATTCAAAAGGAATTTAAGTTTATCCTCCGCAGTTTTTAAATCATTTTCATTTCTTAAAATTTTCAGGCTTTCGCTTAAAATCTTACTGATTTCCTTTGAAATTTCATGTGAAACCTTTTTATCGGGGAATTTTTCTGTCTTTGAATTGAGAATAAACTCTGTATCTATTTTGCTGACGCTTTCACCTGCAATCTTTCCCCCGTACAGCGCCCCAAGCAGAGAATTTCCGCCAAGTCGGTTTGCCCCGTGGTATTGACATGCACACTCGCCTGCGGCGTAAAGTCCGTTTATTGACGCCATATGGTTTTCATTGACATAAATTCCGCCCATAAAATAATGTATTCCCGGGCTTACGGGCAGGGGCGTTTTTTGAGGATTTACGGAAAGATAGTGATTACACTGCTCTTTTAAATCTGAAAGGCGATTTTCCCAAATGTCTTTGGAAATAGGCGTCATATCAAGATATACAGTATTTTCGCATTCGGGCATAGCTGTAACCTTAATAATTTCGGCAGATACAACATCCCTAGGCATAAGGTTGCCCAATTCGGGATATTTTTCCTCCATAAAATACCAGCGCCTGCCGTTTTTATTTATAAAGAGCCTTGCTCCTTCTCCTCTTGCCGCTTCGCTGATTAAAAAGCGTTTTTGCTGCATTTCAACCGTAGTGGGGTGATATTGTAAAAATTCAAGATTTGCAAGCTGAACTCCCTGCTCAAATACAGTTGCCGTAACATCTGATGTATTGTTGACCGTACCTGTAGTCAAGCCCTCAAAAAGTCCGTTCATACCTCCCGTACATAGAACAACCGCCCCGCAAAAGCTTTTCAGCTCGTCGTTATAGGTATCCCTTACAATTACTCCTTTGCACTCTCCGTTTTCAATTATAAGTCGTTCAAATTTATGGTGTGAATATCGGGTGATTAATTGCCTATTTTCATATTTTCTCACCGTATCAATGAGAGCGGTCATCACAATCTTGCCCGTACTGCTTTTCACAAAGGCAGTGCGCTTTTTCTTCTGTCCGCCGAAATTTCTCTGAATAATTCCAACGCTGTTTTTGGAAAACGGTACTCCTAATTTATCAAGCATTTCAATGAGACTTGGAGCATTCCTGCAAAGCCCAAGCACGGCGTTTGGGTCGGCTAAATCAACAGCACCCTTCATCGTATCCAAAAAATGTTCTATAACGGAATCGTTTTCCCCCATTGTATTGAGAGAAGCATTTATTCCGCCTTCTGCCATAACGGACTGGGCGCGTTCGGAGGGCTGAAGCGATATTAAATTACACTTAACCCCCTTTTTTGCTAAAGTATATGCACAGGAAAGTCCTGCAAGTCCTGCACCTACAATATTAACAGTCATACAAAATTCCACCTGATAAAATAAATAATAAATCCGATTGACGCAAGTGCCAAAATAATTGAAATAAAAAATAGTATATCCGTTGCCCTATGTTTTAGCTTTTTGATTCCCAGTGAAATCAGCACAGGCTTTACATTGGTTATAATATGAACCCCGACTGAAAGCACAAGAAGGAGCTGGGTTGCCAGTTTAAAGGCTGAAAAATAGCTTAGCTTGAAAACTCCGTTTACAATTTCACCGAAAGCAGTTGTATGAAAGAAAACAAGGAACAAAATTGCATAACCGCTTATTCTTCTTGCCCAGAAAAGACGATTTTCTCTGAAATACGGTGCGCCTGTTTTTTTAGCTATTAAAATACTTTTAGCTGTAAGAATTGTACTTATAACCATGTGAACTAAGATTAAACCTAACATAAAGTACGCCAGATTTTTTGTTAAAATCGGGGCAATATTCATAAGGTTGAGTGAGCCGCATACAGCGTGTACTATAAACAACACAAAAATAATTACTGTCATTAAACCGTTCCATTTTCTCATAGCAATCCCCCTCTGTCAATTACTGCCGTGTTTCCGTGAATATTTCAGCTAAAATAATTTACACCCTTTAATAAAGACAGTTGAATTCTATATCTACGCAATTCATAATAACAGATAAAAAAATAACTGTCAATTTCAAACTTTTACAGATTGTGCAGACAACATAAAGGCGTTTTAGGAAAGTCGGCAAAACAAAAGAGGCAGTTAAAAACTGCCTCAAATTGGTGCCAACGACGTAAATATTTACAACTCGTCATTGGCTCTCTTAACGATTGATACAAGTATCAATCAATTTATTAAAGTATATCATATTTTTTATAAATTGCAAGAGTTAAATTTAAAATATTATTTTCAAAAATTTGTTCTGTTCGCTTGTATTTTATTAGATATTGTTGTATATTAGCATTCATAGGAAATGAGAATAAGCAGTGTGGGTGCTACCACTTTTACATACACGGTTTTGACTGTGAGAATGGGGGTGGTGCTATATGGTAGAACAAGCTATGTTAATGATAATATAATTACTTTTCTACGGTTTAGTAGGAATGACTATTATAGCATTTGCCTTGATTATTGCAATAGTAGTAATTTTGAGCAAATAATAAAAGTACCACATTATGCTTTGCCGAGCTATGTGGTGTTTTATCATAATTTATATGGTAGCACACATTTCTATGGCTCCCATTTTCTATCTTTATTATACAGACATTTTCTTATTTTGTCAAATGCATTTTTTATTTTTTGACCATTAAGGCACCTCTCCATAATACTTTTTCTGCACCATATCTTCCTAGTTTTTCTTCGTGGATATATAATTTTTCCCAATTTGCAAAGAATGTTGCAATATCTTTTTCATCAAAAAATCTTTTATATCTTCCATCAGCTGTTTCATATAAGTGAGATTCAATTTCTTTGCCTTCTCTAGCTCCATAATTAACATCATTTATTGAATTAACTCTAAAAAATAATAAACCATTAGGTTTTAAAACTCTTTTTATC
>CANROX010000051.1 GCA_947632335.1 uncultured Clostridia bacterium | reverse complement strand
AAAAGTATACAAGTTACCACCTTTATAATCTTGCGTATTGTCGAGAGTATTTCAGAATTTATTTTCTTATAATATTTTGCTGAATTATTCAGCTTTGAAACATATTTGTCATCGCCCACCGCAGTAACCTTGGCATAACAACTGCCTGAAGTAATAAAACTGCCGGACATAAGATTTGAGTTTTCCTTTTTTTCTATCATCTCACTTTCACCTGTGAGGAGCGCCTCGTTTGCATAGGCGTTGCCGCATATTACTATGCAGTCTGTTGGAACCTGACTTCCACGCTCCAGATATAGTATATCATCAAGGACAATATCCTCATTATCAATCTGTATTTGTTCTCCGTTGCGCACTGCAAATACACTTTTTCCTGAAATTATCGAGAGCTTGTCAACAGCTCTTTTACTTCTAATTTCCTGTACTATGCCAATAATGGTATTAAAAAATACAACACCAATAAAAAGCATATTCTTGTATGAGCCAACAAAAAAAACGGACAGGGCAAGAACAACATTTATAAGATTAAAAAGTGTAAAAATATTTTTTACAAAAATTGTACCCAATGTTTTTTCCGGCTTTGAGTGGTCTATATTTACTTTTCCCTGAGAAATTCTCTTTTGAACTTCTTCATCATTAAGTCCCTTAATTTTTACTTCCTTATTCATATAACACCAATAACAAACCAAATTTTAATCAGTAATAAAATATATGGCACAAAGCGTTAAATCATCTTGTTTACGCTATATACCTTACCAAATATAATATTTATTTTTCTACTTACCAAACTATTATACAATAAAAATACCTAAAATAAAAGTACGACATATAAATAAAAGGTGATTATATGAAAAAATTTTTATCTGTTTTTATTGTTCTAATTGGACTTTTCGGTATTTATAATATATCTGCTGAACAAAGTGTTGCTGTCCAAGCAAGTGAAAATATTAAAAATAAAACTTTACAAATAGGGGGACAACCCTTTGGAATTAAGTTTTATTCAGAGGGAGCAATGGTTACAAAAATCAGAGAAAACTCCCCCGCAGACAAAGGCGGTTTAAAGGTCAACGATGTTATTATTGGCATTGACAATAAAAAAATAAAAACCAATGAGACCGTAAAGGAGCTTGTGGAAGATTGCAACGGTAAAGAAATGAACTTTACAGTAAACAGAGATTATGAAATTATAAATATAAAGGTTGAACCGGAAATGAAAAACGGTAAATTCACAGCCGGTATGTGGATAAAGGACAGTTGTGCCGGGATTGGAACTATAACCTACTATGATGACAGCAATAATACATTTGCCTGTCTGGGTCATGGTATTTGTGATAAAAACTCATCAGTCATCTTGCCTATGTCTGAGGGTGATATTTGTCCGGCTGTAATTGACAGTGTTGATAAAGGCAAGGACGGATACCCCGGTGGCTTAAACGGTTATTTCAAAGAGGAAGAAATAGGACAAGCCTATTACAACTCTGAATGTGGACTATTCTGCAAAAATGAAATAAAAACCAATTACAAAGAATATAAGGTTGCAAAGAAGGAAGAAATAGAAAAAGGGTCAGCCTATATATATACTACAGTAGAGGGTAACAAACCGAAATTTTATAAAGTAAATATTCATCTTTCCAACGGATTTAACTTTGATAAAATGAAAGAAATTGTCATTGAAATAACAGATGAAAGATTAATAGAAAAAACCGGCGGAATTGTGCAGGGAATGAGCGGCTCTCCTATAGTGCAAAATGGAAAACTTGTAGGTGCTGTAACTCATGTTTTTGTGAATCAGCCGGACAAGGGGTACGGTATTCCCATAGAAACAATGTTGGAGGAAAGTAAAAAATAGTGATAAATTACTCCATTATCTGCAAAAATAATTTGTTGAAAAAAAGATTAAAATAGAACTTTTGTTAGGAAATTATTACATTTTGGAAAACTTTGTAACAAAAAGACTAAAAAAAAATTAAAAATTTGTAAGTTATCTCTTGATATATTTTCCATAATGTGGTAAGATTATCTCAACAAATAAATAAGGGAGAAAAAATATGGAGAATAAAATCAAACTACTTCTCACAGAAGAACCAAATGAATTTGACGAAGAAACAGTCCGTTTCTTAAACAACAAAAACTTTTCTATTTACTATTCATCAAAAGACGGAGAGGATTTACTAAACAAAATTAAGGAAATCGAACCTGATGTTGTACTGTTTGACCTTTTCCTTACAAGACTTGACGGCATAAGCGTTATGCGTCATGTAAGGCAGGACAGCAAAATCAATCCCCTATTTATAGCCTTTTCAAATTTCAGGAGTGCATTACTTGAGCAGGAGGCTATGAATAACGGTGCTTCTTACTTTGTTTTAAAGCCTTACAACATTAAGGATTTGACGGAAAACATCACTATGCTGATTAACACAAAGAATATTGCCGTCAACAACAGTTTTTCCGGCAATCTTAATATTGAAGTTAAGGTAACGGAAATTCTACATCAGATTGGGGTTCCTGCCCATATTAAAGGCTATCATTATCTCAGAGATTCTATTCTTATGTCAATAGACAAACCGGAGATAATCAACGCCGTTACTAAGGAGCTTTACCCCTCTGTTGCTTTGAAATATGAAACAACATCAAGCCGAGTTGAAAGAGCAATCAGACACGCCATTGAGGTTGCTTGGGACAGAGGAGATGTTGATGTTCTTAATTCCTACTTTGGATATACCATTCACAATTCAAGAGGTAAGCCAACTAACAGTGAATTTATTGCAATGATTAGCGACAAGTTAAGACTACAGCTTAGAAATGCAAGCTAAAAAACTGACCTCCCCGCTTTCGGGGAGGTCTTTGTAATATTATTTTATTTTTTTAAAAAAACAGCTATGCTCTCCTGTATGGCAGGCAGCGCCTGTCTGTTCAACAGTAACAAGAAGGGTGTCATCGTCGCAGTCTGAATAAATATCAATTACCTTTTGTAGATGACCGGAAGTTGCCCCCTTGTTCCAAAGTTCCTGTCTGCTTCTGCTCCAAAACCAGGTATACCCTGTTTCAAAGGTTTTGGCCATAGACTCCCTGTTCATCCAAGCTACCATAAGAACCTGACCTGTGGACTTTTCCTGTATTACCGCAGGAATTAAATCAGATTTTTCAAAATATTTGTCTAAATTCATCTCCATAGGTTATCTTCCCGTTAGCTTAACTGCCTTTTGTAAATCCAAAGTGCCGGAATAAATTGATTTTCCGCATATAGCGCCAAAAATATTTAGGGACATTAAATCCTTTATGTCTGACAAATCGGAAACACCGCCGCTTGCAATAATATCAGCGCTTACTGAATTACTGAGAACTTCAAGCTGTACAAGGTTGGGACCCGTCTGCATACCGTCCCTGTTAATATCTGTAAAAATAAATTTTTCTACCCCTACATCTTCCATTCTCTTTGCAAGTTCAGTAAAGTAAATGTCACTTCCGTCAATCCAGCCTTCAGACTTTACAATACCGTCCATAGCGTCAATTCCCACAATAATTTTGTTGCCAAAATTGCGAACAGCCTCTGTAACTATCTTTGGGTTTTTCACTGCAACAGAACCTAACACAACTTGGTTTACGCCGTTGTTAAGATAATACTCAATTGACTCCAGACTGCGGATACCGCCCCCTACATCAACCTTGAGTCCGCTGGACTTTGCCACATCGCATATGAGTTCTGCATTTTTCATAGTTCCGTCTTTGGCGCCGTCAAGGTCCACCATATGCATATACTTACAGCCCGCGTCCTTAAAGGACTTTGCTGTTGTATACGGGTTGTCCGCTACCTTTTCTGCTGTACCATAGTCACCTTTTTTCAGACGAACACAGTTTCCATCCTTAATATCAATGGCTGGAATAATATGCATTAAGCATCAACCTCCTTACCTAACAAATCAACAAGAGCCTCTATCTCCTGCTTTCTCATTTTCAGGCTTACCACATTGGCAATAAGTCTTGCGGAAATGGGGCAAACATCCTCAATTACTTCAAGACCGTTTTCCCTAAGTGTAGAGCCTGTTTCCACAATGTCCACAATGGCGTCGGAAAGTCCAATTAACGGGCCAAGTTCCACTGAGCCCTCAATTTTAATAATTCTGACATCCATATTTTTATCTTCAAAAAATCTTCTGGTTACATTTGGGTACTTTGTTGCGATTGTAAGCGCCTTATAGCCTCCATACAGGTCTTTTCCTTTCTGAGTTGCCAGGGCAAATTTGCATTTCCCAAAGCCCAAATCAAACAACTCGTAAAAAGATTCGCCTTTTTCCAAAATAGTATCCTTGCCAACTACGCCTAAATCGCAAACGCCATGCTCAACATATGTAATTACATCTGCCGCCTTTGCAAGAACAATCTCAATTTCACCATTTCCTATTGGCAAAATAAGTTTTCTGCCCTTGTTTACAACAGAGTCACAGTCGTAACCGATTTTTTGAAATAATTTTATTGTATCCTTTTCAAGCCTGCCTTTTGTCAAAGCAATTCTTAATGGCTGCATCTTATTCACCTACAGTTAATATTTCTTCTACGCCGGCATTTTCAGCATAATCTTTTGCCTCTTCATATGTTGCAAAAACGCTGAATACCGCATTTTTCCCCTGTGCAACTAATTCCTTTGTTTTCTGAATTGCCTTAATTTCATATCCGTCCTTTGCACAAACAAGAATTTTTGGTACAGGAGCAGTATCCTTACGCCTGTCTTTAAGATTTATTTCTGCAATATAGTCAATATTTACTGCAAAACCTGCCGCACCTGTGGGAAAATCAAAGTTTGACATCAGTTTATCATATCTGCCTCCCGAAATAACCGGGTCGCCAATACCTGTTACAAAAGCCGTAAAAACAATACCGCTGTAGTAATTAGTCTGCTGCACAATGCCAAGGTCAATGGTGATTTTATCACCAAGTCCCAAAATGGATAAATCCTGATAAAGCTCTTTAAGGTAGCAAAGTGAATTTTCCGCCTTAGTGCCGTTGCAAAATTTGAGAGCCTTTTCAATAACTTCTTCTCCCCCAAACATTCTGGGCAGCTTACGAATTGCAGTAACCTGGGGTGAATCAGGCAGTTTGTCCAAAATAATATTAAGACTTGAATAATTCTTACTTTCGATACTTGAACGGATAGCCTCTATAGTATCGGGATCAACATTAAGTCTTTCAACAAGGGCATTAAAAAATCCTGCGTGTCCTATTTCAATTCTAAAGTCTTCCACTGTTGCAGATAAACAGTCAATGGCAGTGGTGAGAATTTCCAGGTCCGCCCTTTTCCCCGTTGCACCGATAAGCTCAATGCCCATCTGCATAACCTCGTTGCTCCTGCCTTTTAAAGTGGGGTTATTCTTATAAACAGACTGACCGTAGAAAAGTCTAAGAGGAGTGTTCAAATGTTTAAGTCTTGTAGCTGCCATTCTTGCTATGGGCAAAGTTGAATCAGGACGCATTACAAGAAGTCTGCCTCTATTGTCCGTGGTCTTAAACATAGTTTCCTGTGAAAAACCGGAGTCCTCCATTGAAAACAAATCATAAAATTCTATACAGGGGGTATCCACCTGTGAATATCCCCTTGAGATAAATATATCTTTAATTTTTTTCTGGATTTTACCGGAAGAAATACACTCTTCAAAAAGATAATCCTTTGTACCCTCCGGCGTAATCATTAAATTTTTTTTCATAAATAATTATACCTCGCTTTAGCACGCTAATATGTTAACACACTAAACGATTAATGTCAACCCAAATTAATTCTGGTTAATTTCTGCTTTTTCCTCAGTATTTTCCGGCCCTTTTAAAGGTTTTTTAGAAATATATTCTTTTGTCCTCAGCAGTTTTTTGTTAATATCCTTACCGAGAAGGTTGTATATAACTACGAAAGCAGGAACACCAAGGAGCATACCGGCTATGCCGAAAAGTCCGCTGCCCACAATAACGCTGAATAAAATCCAAAGGCCGGAGATACCAATCTTATCACCAATTACCTTTGGTCCGATAAGGTTGCCGTCAAGCTGCTGTAAAGCAACAATTACAACCACAAACCATAGACATTCTGTGGGGTCAATCATCAAAAGAAGAAAACCGCTTGGGATTGCGCCAAGGAAAGGACCAAAGAAGGGAATTACATTTGTAACCCCTACAATTACAGAAATGAGTAGTGCATAGTCAAATCTGAATACTGTAAGAACAATGTAACATAGAATACCCATAATAAGGGAATCAATAACCCTGCCTATAATGAAATTTCCGCAAACCTCGTTGGACATTCTTGTAACTTCAAAAATCTTTTCCTGATGTTTTTTAGGTGCATATGCCGTTGTAATTTTTCTAACCTGTCTGCAAAGGGTATCCTTGCAAGAAAGAAAATAAATAGAGGCAACAATACCTATAATCCAATTATATGCGCCGGTATATACATTTTTTGCAACAACAATAACCTGTGGGAATATCTTTGAGGCAAGCTCATTGACGGTCTTGCCCAAATCTCCTCCTGTAAATATACCTGTAAACTGGTGGAGAATTTCAATAATACCGTTACTTAGATTGATTTTAAGATTAAATGTACTGTTGACCCAGTCCACAAACTGATTTAAAGCAACCTCAAAGGACCTTGCATATGCAGGCAGAGATTTAGAAAGCTCTGAAAAGCTGTCTGCAAGGCTTGGAACAATAATCAGCATAAGAAATACAATTACAAGTATTGCAGAAACATAGGTTGAAATAACTGATAAGGGTCTTTTAATCCCAATGAACTTTGGGTTTTTCTTTCCTATACCCTTATATACCTTATCAAGAAAAAAGTTGTAAGGAAATTTTAAAATATATGCAATCAAGAAACCATATATAAAGGGTGTAAGTACGGAAAAAACACTTTCTATAATTAAAATTGCATAATTAAAGTTTTTAATAATGAAGTATAAAAGTGCTGCAAAAGCTATATAGGCCAGTCCTCTTTTTAATCTTTTATCTTTCATAACTTACCTCCTAAAATAATGACATCTGGGAACTTTCAGGAAGTCCGTTTAAGGAACCTACCGAACGGAGCGTTTCAATAACTGCTTTGGAAACTTTTGTTTTAAGGGTCATTTCTTCCACTGAAAGATATTCTCCCTTTTTTCCTGTTTCAGCTAAGGAAATAGCCGCCGCCTCTCCTATGCCTGCCAGTGACATAAAGGGAAGTCTTAGCTTTCCGTCCTCAATTACAAACATCTTTGCCTCGGATTTATAAATATCCACCGGCAGACATTCAATACCCCTTGCCATCATTTCGTTAATAATTTCAAGAGTAGCAAACTCTGTCTGTTCCTTTGCAGAGGCCTCATTACCCTTTTGTTTTATTAACTTCATCTTGTTTTTAACAGCCTCTCTGCCCTGCATTACCGTTGCGCCGTCAAAATCCTCACCACGGACAGTAAAGTATGCGGCATAGTAGGCAAGCGGCTTATGAACCTTGTACCAGCCGTACCTAAGGGTGGAAATCATATATGCGGCAGCATGGGCCTTTGGGAACATATACTTAATTTTCATACATGAGTCAATGTACCAATCCGGCACATTATGTTCCCGCATTTCTTTAAGATGCTCATCGGTAAGGAGTTTGGTCGCATTACCTTTACGGACAATTTCCATAATTTTAAATGCCATACCCGGGTCAAGACCCTTATGCATAAGGGTTGTCATAATACTATCTCGTGTACCGATAACCTCTGAAATTGTGCAGGTACCGTTTCTGATTAATTCCTGCGCATTTCCAAGCCAAACATCAGTACCATGGGAAAGTCCCGCAATTTGCATAAGGTCGGCAAAACAGGTTGGTTTTGCATCAATCATCATCTGGCGTGTAAAGTTAGTTCCACATTCAGGAAGACTAAGAGTTCCTGTTGCACAGCCGATATCCTCCTCTGTAACACCCAGAGCTTTAGGTGAAGTAAATAGCGAGTAAACATCTTCATCTGACATTGAAACTTCCATAACAGGCACTCCGGAAAACATTTCCAAATAGTGATATACTGTAGGAGCATCATGTCCCAGCTCATCAAGCTTACAGATTGTATCATGAATGGAGTGGAAGTCGAAGTGGGTTGTAATATTATCTGATTTCATATCGTTGGCAGGATGCTGCACAGGGCAAAAATCATAGATTTCCTTGCCCTTTGGAACAACGACCATACCCCCGGGGTGCTGACCTGTTGTTCTTCTGATACCTGTGCAGCCACCTGCAAGCCGCAGTTCTTCCGCTTTGCTAAGGGTAATGCCCTTATCCTCTTCATATTTTTTTACAAATCCTATAGCTGTTTTGTCTGCAACAGTAGCTATTGTACCTGCCTTAAACACATTATCGTGTCCGAATAGTTCTTCTGTATATCTATGGGATTTGCTCTGATATTCTCCACTGAAGTTAAGGTCAATATCAGGCACCTTGTCACCCTTAAATCCCAAAAATGTTTCAAAGGGAATTTCATGCCCGTCCCTGTCCATAAGTTTTCCGCACTCAGGACAATTCTTCGGGGGAAGGTCAAAGCCTGAACCATAACTTCCGTCTGTAATAAATTCGCTATGCTTGCAATTACTGCAAATGTAATGTGGTGCAAGGGGATTAACCTCGGAAATACCCGACATTGTTGCAACAAATGAACTGCCTACAGAGCCTCGTGAACCAACAAGATAGCCATGGGCCTCACTATCGGCAACCAGCTTTTGGGCTGTCATATACAATACTGAAAAACCGTAGGTGTTAATAGCGTCAAGCTCTTTTTTTAGCCTTGCCTCTACAATTTCCGGCAACGGGTCGCCGTACCTTTCCTTTGTTCTCTTCCATGTAATGGAATTTAACTGTTCCTCTGCACCCTCAATAAATGGCGGAAAGTTTCCCTTTGGAATAGGCCTTACACTTTCACACATATCCGAAATCTTGTTTGTATTTTCAACAACAATTTCGTATGCTTTTTCTTCGCCGAGATAGTCGAACTCCCTAAGCATTTCCTTAGTTGTTCTAAAATAAAGGGGTGCCTGCATATCTGCGTCGCCAAAGCCTCGTGAGGCTTGTAATATCTTTCTGTATTCTGCGTCGTGAGGGTCAAGGAAATGAACATCACAGGTTGCAACTACCGGAATGTTAAGTTCTTCACCCAGTTTAACAATCATTTGGTTGTATTTAATAAGGTCATCTCGAGTAGCACTGCCGTTTCTAATCATAAATTCATTATTGCCCAGGGGCTGAATTTCTAAATAGTCATAAAAGGAGGCAATCTCTTTAATTTCTTCCAAAGACTTTCCGGAGGTTATTGCTCTATATAGCTGTCCTGCCTCACAGGCGGAACCAATAATCAGACCCTCCCTATGTTTTATAAGCTGGGACTTTGGTATTCTGGGTTTTTTATAAAAATACTTTAGGTGGGCATAGGAAATTAATTTGTATAAATTTTTTAGACCAACTTGATTTTTTACCAGAATAATCTGGTGATATGAGGGAAGTTTCTTTTGGTCCGCACCGTTAAGGTGAGTGTTAATATCAAGTACGGAATTAACTTCATAGTCATCTTTAAGTCTATTGCAAAGACTGATAAAAATTCTTGAGAGAATCTCTGCGTCATCACTTGCCCTATGGTGATTAAAGTCACCAAGTCTTAGAAACTTTGCAACGGTATCCAGCTTGCAGTTTTTTATTTCGGTAAGAATACTGCGGCATATCGCCACAGTATCAACTGATGTAAGGTTGTATTCAACGCCCATTCTGTCACATACACCGCGGATAAAGGAGGTATCAAAGGGAGCATTGTGGGCAACCAAAACTGCACCGTCAACAAAATCAAGAAAATCTCTGACAGCGTCCTGGTCCCTTGGGGCGTCTTTAACCATTGCGTCATTAATTCCCGTAAGCTCAATAACCCTCTGTGGTATTGGCTTCTCCGGATTAACAAAGGTTTGAAAGGTATCTATTACCTTTCCATTTTTTATTTTTACAGCACCAATCTCTGTTATTTTCTCTTTATTAGGAGAAAGTCCTGTTGTCTCTATGTCAAAACATACAAATGTGCCGTCAAGACTTTCGTCCTTTTCACCCTTAACAGCGGAAACAAAGTCGTCCACAAAGTAGGCTTCGCAGCCGTAAATAACTTTAATTTTTTCTCCGTCTTTATTAATTTTTTCCGCCGCATTCATAGCTTCGGGAAATGCTTGGGCAACACCGTGGTCGGTAATTGCCACCGCCTTATGTCCCCATTTATAGGCCCTGTTTACAATATCCTTGGCAGAGGTAACACCGTCCATATCCGACATATTGGTATGTAAGTGAAGCTCCACGCGCTTAGTTTCTGCATTGTCCCTTACATCAATCTTTTCTGTATAGCCGATTGAACGGGCGTTAAGTACCAGCTCTCCGGCATACCTGTCAAACTCAATATCGCCCTCTGCAATAATTGTTGCACCCTTTACTATTTCATCAAGTACTTTTGTGGAGGCAATATCCCCAAACACCTTTACATTAACTGAGCCTGTATAATCAGTGCAAAGTATGTTAAAAATGTTTTTATCCCCGGAACGGGTCACTTTTTTTTCAATGCTGAAAACATCGCCCCATACTGTAATCTTGCCTGTATCCACAGCAATTTCACTCATTGGTGATGGTGAATTTTTAATTACCCTGCCATAGAGGGGTCTGCACTTCTGCAAATTAACTATTGGATAAAGGCTGTCGCCCTGTCTAAGTTCAATATAACCCTCATTATTTTGTTTTCTGTTTTCTGTATTTTCTGCAATTCTCTGCTCTTCAATAGCGTATGTCTCAACAACCCTTTTGGCCTCTTCTCTGACAATAGCTTTCTGAACAGTCTTTTGCTCTTCAATATATTCCTTGTTATCAGCGTCCATTTCCGTAACGCCCTGAAAATCAACAGCAATATCAATGCCAAAGCGCTGTTTTACAAGGTTTATCAGTTCTCTGTCAAAATTTTTTGACTTTAAGAATGCACCGCCGCCATGTTTAAGATTAATTGTCAGAACACTATTTTTATAAGTCACATCAGCGTCCTTGAAAGTTCCGTTTATGGTAGGAATAATTTTTGTTAAATCAAGGAGAATATCATTAAAACATTGTGCTGAAAATGAATTTGATGGAAATTTCGGCACAATATCAACCCTGTTAAGTTTAAGTTTAGAATTTAATAATTCTGCTTTTAGGTTATTAATCTCCTCTGCTCCAAAATATTTTGAGCATACTAAAGAAAATGTCAACAGCCTTTCATTTGAATTAATTTTTATGTCCTCTACGCCGCATAAAAGTAAATCCTCCGGCAAAGTTTCTAAACATATTAAATTTAAAAATATTTCCTTAACAGTTTTCATTATTAAAATCTTTCTTGTAAATTGTTTTGCAGTTCTTATAATTTATCTATTTCTTCAACCAATCTGTCCAAAAGCTGTTCTTCAGGCACCTTGCAGATAATTTCTCCTTTTTTAAAGATAAGACCAACCTTATCTCCTCCGGCAATACCAATATCAGCTTCCCTTGCTTCCCCCGGGCCGTTGACAACGCAGCCCATAATTGCAACCTTTATATTTTTTTTGCAGTCCCTTAGCCTTTCCTGAGCCTGGTTGGCAAGGGCAATAAGGTCAATTTTTGTTCTTCCGCAGGTAGGACAGGATACAAACTGTATACCGCCGTCATACATATCAAGGGATTTAAGAATATCTTTTGCGGCATAAATTTCTTTAACGGGGTCTGCCGTAAGACTGACTCTAATTGTATCTCCAATTCCCTGCACAAGCAGCGCACCAATACCTGCCGCTGACTTAATGATACCCATTCTCTCTGTACCTGCCTCCGTAACTCCCAAATGGAGAGGGTAGTCACAC
>CANROX010000050.1 GCA_947632335.1 uncultured Clostridia bacterium | reverse complement strand
AGCTTTGCAAGGTGCTTTGCAAGAGGAGCATTAAGTGTAGATGCCACTGCACCGCTTGCTGACGATGCCTTACCAAAGTCAGAAGCTGTAACTGAACCCTCAAGTGCGTCGCCATAGTATGCACGACCCGTCTTTGCAAGGGGTTCCTTAGGACCAACATCAATCAAGTCACCCTTCTTAAACTCTGTTTCTGAGCCATAGAAAATACATGGAATACCACGGAATGTAAACATAAGTGACATATTTTCTGCCCAAGCATCTGTACCCATATTATATCTTACATTTTCCGGGTTTCCGTCCGGGGCATAGTCATGGGAGTCAACATACATAACATTCCATGTTGAGTCATTGTAATACTTATCGGAGTTAACTGCCTCGTTAAAGGCTCTCTGAGCTTCCTTAAATGCCCAGTGCATCTGGAAGTCAATAACACCTGTACCGTTTGACTGGCTGTAGTCAGGTTTATGGTAATCCACACCGTTAAGCGTTGCGTTAGTAGATGTAAGTGCAGAACCGCCGTCCTTGTATGCACCAAAGTGTGCCTCTGCATTGTTAAGGTTGGAAGAGGTGCTTGTAGAGCTCCACTTGTTCTTCCAATTTGCGTTTTCTGACCAACCGTAGAACGGGCAGGAAATGGCCTGAACACCCTCGTTCCAAACACCCCAGTATCTTGCACAAACTTCGCCGAATATAAAGAAGTTTTTCACACTCATAAACTTAGGGAAGAATGCGCTGTTAAGGGTCCAACGGGAAATATGCTTTTCTGTATCCAGACGGAATGCGTCCACACCCATATCAACATACTGCATATATGAATCTGTAAGATAGTTTGCAACTTCAGGATTTTCGGTATTAATATCTACGCAGTCTCCGGCAATCTGACCTGTCTGAATGTCGTAACCGTTCCAGCTGAGGGAACCGCTGTGGTGATAATGGTCTTTGGTGTCATGATTCTTTCCGTCTGTGTTTTTAAGGATAGAAAGTCTTGCGTCATACTGTCTCTCAGGAGTTAAGCTGTCATAACCCGGGTATGACTTGTCGAACTCTGAACCCTTTATTGTCTTCATACAGCTTACCGAACCAAGGTTTGAATAGTCCTTTGTAAACATTTCGCCAAGGAACTTTTCGCCAAAGTTACCTGTGTGGTTCCATACAACATCCTGAATAATCTTCATACCCTTTTCATGGGCTGCGTCAATTAAATCCTGATATGAAGTGTCGTCAGATTCGTATCTCGGGTCAACCTTTGAAAAGTCAAATGCGTGATAACCGTGGTAGTCATAGCCTGAGGCATTTTCTACAACAGGAGTAATCCAAACTGCGGAAAAACCAAGGGCCTTTATGTAGTCCAGCTTTTGAATAAGACCCTTAAAGTCACCTCTCCATGCCGGGTCAGTGTCCGGGTTGTTGGCATTTTTATCGTCCCAACAATGGACATTGTTTGACTTGTCGCCGTCATAAAATCTTGTTGTAATTACAAAGTAGATGCTGTCCTCACGAAAGTCTGTTCTTTCAGTATCGTTTCCGTTGGGCATTTTAGTCGTCCATCTTTTGTTCTTGTACCAAAACTCATTGTTTCCGCTGTCTGTATTTCTTGTAAGCTCTGCACCCTGTGTGCCGTCGCCTTCTACAAACTGCAAATTGATTTTAGTAACATCGCTAAAGGTATACTTGTACCAGTTGTCACCCTCCGAGTTCATTTTAGGACCGGGATAGGTAGTGGAAATGTTGTTGGGAAGTGAATTCCAGTAGTAAACATTAGGAGTTCCTCCCTCTGTGTAGTAGTGCACAGTAATACCGGCTGCGCCGGTTTCCTGCTTGTCTGTCTTTGCTGCCGATACAGACAATATACCTGCTGTAGCACCAATGACAAGCACCATAAGGATTGCCAGTAATTTTTTCATTTGCCTAATCTCCCTTATATAATATTTACATTCTATACAATTTATATTATAGGGTTAAAAAGCCACTTTATATTTCTAAAAAAGAAAATACAAAGTGGCTTGATTAACAATCTTTTCGATGTATATTTGGCTATTTTCCATAATATATGAACTTTGTGTTAATAAATAAAAATAAACTGTTAATAAGGTGTTAAAGCATATACTCTCTGATGATTTTCGCCACCCCTGCCTGGTTATTTGTAACGGTTACAATGTCTGCATAATCCCACACTCCCGCCTTGGAATTTTTCATTGCCACCCCAAGTCCTGCCTCTTTAAGCATCTCTATATCGTTGTAGGAGTCTCCCATAGCTATAATTCTGCTGATAGGAACTCCTGTAATTTTCGACAGGGAATGAAGGCCCTGTCCCTTGTTTATATTTGGAGGTGTAATTTCGAGAAAATATGGCTCGCTAAGAAAGACATGGAGCTTTGGTTCAAACATATCCCTAAGGATAGGAAAATATTTTTCAATAATCTTTGGCTCGTCAATAAGGAGCAGCTTGTTCATTTCAATATCCATTGTAAGGAAATCCTCCCTAAATTCAAAGGGGAGTTTTACAATTTTCGCCTCTGTGTAGGAATACTCGTTAAGGGCATTTCCTGCATAAATCTGATTATCAATAGGGGTGGAAACTGTAATACTGCTGTTTTTCACCACATCCATAACGGGTTTCAGCATTTCTTTTGGGAAAGAGCAGTTGTAGAGAACGGAATTGTTCTTAACATCATAAATTCTGCCCCCATTATATGATATAACATATCCGCCGTATTTACCAAGCTGTAAATCCCCAATAAACGGAAGAATACCACTTTCGGGTCTGCCTGTGCAAACCGCAACAATTTTTCCTTTCTCCTGGACTTCAATTATTGCCTCAATATTTTCCTTTGGAATAACCTTGTTGTCGTCACAAAGTGTACCGTCCATATCTATGGCGATTAAATCATATGTCATAATAATCCTCCTAATCACAGGAATTTTACCACAAAAGATATAAATTGTAAATAACAATGGGTGTACCTATGTACACCCAAAATCAAGAAATAGCGTCCTTCATTTTTTTTACATATTCTGCAACATAGGGAACGCAGTCCCTGCCGTACTCTGCACAGATTTTGACAATAGCTGAACCTACAATTACGCCGTCAGCACTTTCCGCCATTTTCTTTGCCTGAACCGGTGTAGAAATACCAAAACCTACTGCGCAGGGAATGTTGCTGACCTCCTTAACAAGACCAATCATCTCGCCGATATTGGTGGTAATTTCACTTCTTACCCCGGTTACTCCCAGAGAGGATACACAGTAAAGAAAACCGGATGCCTCTTTTGCAATCATCTTTATCCTTTGATGGCTGGTGGGGGCAATAAACGAAACATATTCAATTCCGTACTCCTGACAGGATGGTTTAAGAAGAGCCCTTTCTTCAAAGGGAACATCAGGCACAATAAGTGCGTCTACGCCTGCCTCCTTACAGTTTGAAAGAAATTTTTTAATTCCGTAGCCGTACACCGGGTTTACATAGGTCATAATTGCCAAAGCACACGAAAGATTTGGACGAACCCTTTTAAGCATATCAAAAATTTTGTCCGTTGTTGTACCTGCTGAAAGGGCCCTGATGTCCGCCTCCTGAATAACAACACCCTCTGCAACAGGGTCGGAAAAAGGAATGCCAACCTCTATAATGTCCGCTCCGCTTTTATCCATTTCAACAAGCAGTTGTTCCGTTATTTCAAGACAAGGGTCTCCTGCCGTAACAAAAGGGATAAATGCCTTACCCTTTTTAAATACCTCTGTAATTTTACTCATAAAGATTCTCCCCTCTGTATCTTGCAATAGCCGCAACATCCTTATCCCCTCTGCCGGAAAGGTTTACAACAATAATTTTATCCTTGCCCATATTTGGAGCTATCTTCATTGCATAAGCAACTGCGTGTGAGGATTCAATAGCCGGTATAATACCCTCCGTTCTGGAAAGATATTCAAAGGCATTTACTGCCTCATCATCGGTAACAGGCACATATTCAGCCCTGCCAATATCCTTTAAATTGGCGTGTTCAGGGCCTACGCCGGGGTAGTCCAAACCTGCTGAAATTGAATAGACAGGTGCAATCTGGCCAAACTCGTCCTGACAGAAATAACTGTGCATACCGTGAAAAATTCCGTCCCTGCCTGTGCACATTGTTGCCGCAGTTTCTGTGGTATCAACACCCTTGCCTGCCGCCTCACAGCCAATGAGCCTAACGCTCCTGTCCGGGATAAAATCATAGAAAGCACCCATGGCGTTACTTCCGCCTCCTACACAGGCCATAACCACATCGGGAAGTCTGCCTTCCTTTTCAAGCATATCTTTTTTAATTTCTCTGCCGATAACGCTTTGAAAATCCCTTACTATTGTTGGAAATGGGTGAGGCCCCATTACAGAACCCAGCACATAATGTGTGTCGTCAATTCTGTTTGTCCATTCTCTGAATGTTTCGTTGACAGCGTCTTTAAGGGTCATTGTACCGCTTGTAACAGGGTGTACTTTAGCCCCCAAAAGTCTCATTCTGTATACATTGAGCGCCTGTCTGTCTGTATCCTCTTTGCCCATAAATATCTCACATTCCATACCCATAAGGGCCGCCGCCGTTGCCGTTGCAACGCCATGCTGTCCGGCTCCGGTTTCGGCAATAACCCTTGTCTTGCCCATTTTCTTGGCAAGGAGCACCTGACCTAAAACATTGTTCAGCTTATGAGAACCTGTGTGATTAAGGTCCTCCCTTTTTAAATAAATCTTTGCCCCGCCCAAATCCTTTGTCATTTTTTCCGCATAATAAAGGAGGGAGGGCCTGCCTGCATATTCCTTTAGCAGAGTGTCAAGCTCTTTTACAAATTCAGGGTCATTTTTATATTTTTCATAAGCCTCTTCCAGCTCAAAGATAGCGTTCATCAAAGTTTCCGGTATAAACTGTCCACCGTGTCTGCCAAAATATCCCTTTGACATTTCTATCATCCTTTCAAATTTCTGTCTTGAATGTTGCAACCTATAATTTACAGGGTTTCGCCGTTAAGGTCAAGTAACGCCTGCTTTTTATTCCTACTCCTCATAAGTGTCTCGCCAATAAGGACAGCGTCAACATTTGCACCTTTTAATTTCTCTATATCATCATGGGTCTTAATACCGCTTTCAGCCACAAAGAGTATGTTTTCAGGAACAAGTTCCCTAAGGTTCATACATATTGATAAATCCACAGTAAAGTCCTTGAGATTGCGGTTGTTGACGCCAATAATTCTTGCACCGCTGTTAAGTGCCTTTTCTACTTCTTCTTCTGTATGAGCCTCAACCAATGCCGAAAGTCCAAGGGAGTGTGCTGTTTCAATATACTCTTTAAGCTGACTTTCTGAAAGTATTGCGCATATTAAAAGCACCGCTGAGGCCCCAATAAGTTTTGCCTCATAAATCTGATAGGGGCATACCGTAAAGTCCTTTCTTAAAATGGGTATATTTACAGCGCTGCTGATTTCCCTAAGATAACGGTTTTCCCCCTGAAAATACTTAGGCTCTGTAAGGCAGGATATGGCAGACGCCCCTGCATTCTCATATTCCTTTGCAATCTGCACATAGGGAAAATCCTTTGCAATAAGCCCCTTGCTGGGACTTGCCTTTTTTACTTCGCAAATATAGGAAAGTCCCTTTTTTGCAAGGGCTTTCTCAAAGGGAAATCCTGTGTTGCTATCTATATCAGCACATCTTTTCTCTATTACAGAAAAGGGAACCTCCTTTTCCTCTCTTATATATCTTTCCTTTGTATATTCTGCAATTTCGTCAAGTATTGTCATATTTCCACCAGATTATGAATTTGTAAGCCTTACAAATTCATCTTTCTTTTCCAAAGCTTTACCGCTGTCAATAATTTTTGATGCAAGGGCTACCCCCTCTTTAATAGTTTCCGCCTTGCCTGCAATATATAGGGCAATACCGGAGTTTAGGAGAACAGCCTCCCTTTTCGCACCCTTTTCTTCACCCTTGAGGATTTGTATTGTAATTTGGGCGTTTTCTTTTCCGTCACCGCCCATAAGGTCAGCCATTTCATATGTTTTAAGACCCATTTCTTCCGGTGTGATATAATAGGTTTTGATTTCCCCGTTATTTATTTCTGCACAATATGTCTTGTCTGTAACAGTGGCCTCGTCCATACCGTCACAGCCGTAAATCACCATACCTCTTGTGACTCCAAGATTAATAAGAACCTGTGCCATTGGTCGGCAAAGCTCCTTGCTGTAAACACCCATAACCTGCATAGTTGCATATGCGGGATTTGTAAGAGGGCCCAGAACATTAAATATATTTCTTATGCCGATTTCCTTACGGGTCGGCGCAACATACTTCATTGACTTATGGAACATCTGTGCAAACATAAAGCACATTCCACATTCATCAAGAATTTCTTTGCACCTTTTGGGGCTGATTGTAAGGTCTGCGCCTAAACCTTCAAGACAGTCGGCAGCCCCTGACTTTGAACTCATTGAGCGGTTGCCGTGCTTTGCAAGAGGTACTCCTGCAGCAGAAATAACAAATGCCGATGTTGTGGAAATATTAAATGTACCTGTTCCGTCACCGCCTGTGCCTACAATCTCCATTACAGGGTAGTCAGTAGAAATTCTTTCGCACTTCCCACGCATACCCTCTGCACAGGCTGTAATTTCATCAATGGACTCCCCCTTTATCCTAAGGGCAGTTAGAAAGGCACCCATCTGTGAGGGAGTTGCCTCTCCTCCCATAATTTCGTCCATAACAGCCCTTGCTGTTTCTTTGTCTAAATCTTCACCGTTTACTACTTTGCTGATTGCTTCTTTAATCATTTTTATCACCGCTTTATAAATAAATTTTATATACTTAAAAAGTTTTCAAGCAACTTTTTTCCGTCTGTTGTAAGTATGCTTTCGGGGTGGAACTGCAGTCCGTAAATTTCATAGTCCCTATGCTTAACTGCCATTACCTCACCGTCAATATGTGAAATAACCTCCAGACAGTCCGGCAGGCTCTCCCTTTTTGCAATAAGGGAATGATACCTTGCAACCTCCATACTGTGGCCAAGGCCTGCAAACACCTTGTAGCTATTGTCAATTTTAACAGTGCTCTTCTTGCCGTGCATAAGTTTTTTTGCGTGGACAATTTCCCCGCCGAAAACCTCACATATTGCCTGATGTCCAAGGCAAACCCCCATAATGGGAACTTTACCCTTAAAATATCTTATTACATCTTCACAAATCCCTGCATTTTTTGGATAACCGGGGCCGGGAGAAATAATAATATGGCCGGGGTTAAGTTTTTCTATTTCCTCGGGGGTCATAACATCGTTTCTGATAACCTTAATATTGGGATTAATACTGCCTGCAAGCTGAACAAGGTTATAGGAAAAGCTGTCGTAATTATCAATTAGAAGAATCATAAGTCAACCTCCCCCGCATTTTTAATTGCATTCATAACGGCAAGGGCCTTGTTGTAGCTTTCCATAAATTCATTATGAGGAATACTGTCCGCTACAATACCCCCGCCTGCCTGAACATAAACCTTATTGTCAATCTTAGACGCCATTCTAATTGCGATACAGGTGTCCATATTTCCGTTAAAGTCAACATAACCGATTGCACCGCCGTAAATTCCCCTTGGACACCTTTCCAGCTCTTCAATAATTTCACACGCCCTCACCTTAGGTGCGCCGGAAAGTGTGCCGGCAGGAAGTACCGATTCAATGGCACTGAAAGCGTCCACATCAGGTCTTGCATCACTTTGAACTTCGGAACATATATGCATAATTTTTGAATACCGTAATACTTTCATATATTCCGTAACTTCAACAGAATTAAATTTTGAAATTCTGCCCAGGTCGTTTCTGCCCAGGTCAACAAGCATATTGTGTTCCGAAAGCTCCTTTTCGTCGGAAAGCAAATCCCTTTCAAGTTCCATATCCTCCCTATAGGTTTTACCCCTCGGCCGTGAACCTGCAATAGGAAAGGTTGTAAGCCTGCCCTTTTCATATCTTACAAGGGTTTCAGGTGATGTGGAAATAATCTCGTTTCCGCCGATTTTCATAAACACCATATAGGGAGATGGGTTTGTAACCCTAAGCACCCTGTAGGCATTTAAAAGACTGCCCTCATAGGGGGTTTCAAATCTTCTTGAAATAACAGCTTGAAAAATATCTCCGTCAAAAATATATTCCTTTGTCCTGTTTACTACCTGTTCATACTCCTTTTCGGAGAAGTTGGATATAAAGTTCACCTTGTCGTAAGAGGTGGGCCTTGGCATTGGAGAAGTATCTTTAATCATACTGACAATATTATTTATATCTCTAAGTGCCTTTTTATACTGGTTCTCCATATCATCGGTTTTCATATTTACTATAACCGTAATCTTTTGTTTTAAATGGTCATAGGCAATTATTTTGTCACAGAGCATAACATCAAAGTCGTTAAATTCACTGCTTTTGAGTTTAAGGGTGGGCTCTGCATAACCAATCATAGAGTAGCCGTAGTAGCCTACCAGTCCCCCTGTAAAGGGGGGATTGTCGGGAATAACCGGCGTTTTATAGTGACTTATATATTCTCTCAGGACTTCCAGGGGCTTATCCGTTTTAAAAACACCTGCACCCTCGCCCTCAATTTTTACAACTTTATCCTTGCAGTAAATCCTTGCCTTCGGGTCAAAGCCAAAAAAGCTGTATCTGCCCCACTTTTCTCCGCCCTCAATGCTTTCCAACAGATAAAAGTTTTCGTACCTGTCTGCAATCCTGCGAAGCAGTGTTATAGGGGTAACAACATCTGCATATATTTCCCTGCTAACGGGAATTACATCGTAATCCTTATATGAATTAATCTCTTCATAGCTTGGTTTATACATAGGCTCCTCCTTTTCACAAAATAAAAAAAGCTCCTGTCCTTACAAGGGACAAAAGCTGAACTTCTGCGGTACCACCCAAATTGGTTAAAACACCCACTCAATGTATGCAATCACATACTCCTCCATATATAACGGCAGAGGTTTCCGTCAGTACCTACTTTGAAAATCATTTCAGCCTGCCCTCCCAAGTCCATTCCGCTAAATTACAACTACTGCCTTGCACCCTCCGACAGCTCTCTGTAAGTCCTCATAAAGCGTACTCACTCTTGGTCAACGGTTTAATACATTATTTTATTGTAATAGATTATATACCTTGAAAAATTTTTTGTCAACACCAAATTGACACTCTTGGTTAATGTGCTATAATATGATATGTTATTTTTATGATATTTGACAATAAATTTGAAGAGAAGTGTATGCCTTGAAAATTCCAAATAAATACAAGGGCATTGTATATATCATACTTTCCGCCTTTTGCTTTGCCCTTATGAATATGTTTGTTAAGCTCTCCGGAGATTTGCCAACCTTTGAAAAGGCTTTTTTCCGCAACTTTGTGGCGTTTTTCTTTGCCTTAGTAATGGTAGTAAAAGACAGAAAGGACTTGCACTTTAAAAAGAACAATATTATACCTCTTTTTCTCAGGTCCTTTTTTGGCGTGCTGGGTGTAGTGTGCAACTTCTACGCCATTGACCGCCTTGTGCTTAGCGACGCATCAATTCTTAATAAAATGTCCCCATTCTTTGTAATAATTTTTT
Source organism: uncultured Clostridia bacterium (assembly GCA_947632335.1). Lineage (GTDB taxonomy): Bacteria > Bacillota > Clostridia > Oscillospirales > Acutalibacteraceae > Ruminococcoides. The sequence goes on along the minus strand of CANROX010000050.1, from coordinate 2,953 downwards.
CCATAATAGTTTTAAAGGAAAGACTCTCTTTAGCCCAGGGACTTATAGTGATAGGAGCGTTTATCGGAGCTGTATTTGTAATTAAACCTGACTTCTCCAACGCTGAATGGATACCCTCCCTTGCAGGACTGATAGGAGGTATGTGTGCAGGCCTTGCCTATACAATGGTGCGGTTTTTGGGAACACGAGGTGAAAAGAACAGTATTATAGTGCTGTTTTTCTCCGGCTTTAGTTCAGTAGTTTTGTTGCCTTTAATGATACTTAATTTTAAAATGTTTACTCCTATGCAGCTTATTTCTCTTTTAATGGCAGGGGTTTCCGCAGCAGGAGGACAGTTTTCCATTACTGCCGCCTACACCTATGCGCCTGCAAAGGAGGTTTCCGTATATGACTACAGCCAGATTATTTTTGCCTCAGGACTTGGCTTTTTCATTTTCGGCGATGTACCGGATTACCTTTCTGTAATTGGTTATTTCATCATTGTTACAATGGCGATAGTTATGTTTATGTATAACAATAAACTGTGGATATTCAAAAAACGGACTGCTTAATCAGTCCGTTTTTATTTTAATCTGTGACAATACCTCTCCCACTTTTCCCTTGATTGCCAAGTCCGCATGAGCGTCTGCCGATGTTGACGAAAGATTTATGAGTACAATGTTACTTCCTCTAAAGTAATTTATAAATCCGGCGGCAGGATATACCGCAAGACTTGTTCCTGCAATAATCAATGTATCTGCCTTTGAAATTGCATTAACGGCACCTCTTACTGTTTTTTCGTCAAGCCCCTCCTCATACAGTACAACATCAGGCTTTACAATATGGTGACATTCTGTGCATTTAGGCACGCCAACACTCTTCTTGACAAATTCAGCATTAAAACTCTTACCGCAATATGTACAGTAGTTTCGGTGTATGCTTCCGTGAAGTTCATACACCCTTTTACTACCGGCTAACTGGTGTAGCCCGTCAATATTCTGTGTGACTACAGCAGATAGCTTGCCTGCCCTTTCAAGCTGTGCAAGGAAGATGTGTGCCCTGTTTGGTTTTGCGTCAAGGCACATCATCTTATCCTTGTAAAACTCATAGAAATCCTCTGTTCTGCTTATAAAGAAGGTGTGACTGACAATCTGCTCCGGAGGGTATTTGTACTTTAGATTATACAGTCCGTCAACCGACCGAAAGTCCGGTATACCGCTTTCGGTGCTGACACCTGCCCCTCCAAAAAAAACAATATTTCTGCTGTTATCAATAATTTCCTGCAATTTTTTAATTTCATCAGTCACAAAAATCATTCCTTTTTTAATCAAATTCTATTCCTGCAAAATGCTCATTCAGCACCCTACAGCTTTCATTGAGCTTATTCATTTCCTTACCTGTCAAGGAAAGCTCTATAAGGGTCTTTATACCGTTTCTGTTGATTATTGAGGGAGTTCCCACATACACTCCCCTATGGCCGTAGTGTCCGTCAAGGTCGCAGGATACTGTAAGCACAGAATTTTCATCCTGCAAAATTGCCCTGCAAATCTGAACAATAGCCATACCTATTCCGTAGTAGGTTGCACCCTTTGCCTCAATAATCTTATAGGCGGACTGCCTTACACTTTCCTCAATTCGGTTAAGCTCCTCCATACTAAACCTTTGGGGGTTATCAAGAAGTACATCACTGACAGGCTTTGTGGAGAGAAGTGCCTGACTCCAAGGCACAAATTCCGTATCCCCATGTTCCCCCATAACATATGCGTGAACACTTCTCGGATTTATTCCAAAGTACTCACCCATAAGGTATCTGAGCCTTGCAGAGTCCAGGGTTGTACCTGTACCTATAACTCTTTCTTTTGGAAAATCCGACAGCTTTTGAGTTACCCTCGTCATAATATCTACAGGGTTGGTTGCCACAAGGAATATTCCCTTAAATCCGCTTTCGCAAACAGGCCCTATAATTGATTTGAATACGGCAGTATTTCTGTTAAGAAGCTGGAGTCTTGTTTCACCGTTTTTTTGGGCAACGCCGGCACAGATTACCACAATATCAGCGTCGCCGCAGTCCTCGTACTCCCCTGCAAAAATTTTCATAGAGGATTTGGAAAAGGCAAGACCATGGTTAAGGTCCATAGCCTCACCCTTTGCTCTTTCCTTGTTAATGTCAATAAGCACTAATTCATCGCAAACATTTTGGTTAAGGGAGGCATAAGCAAAACTCATACCTACCATACCTGTACCAACAAGAACTATCTTTTTCATATTATCTCCCTTTTTATACAATCATATACCAAAACATTTGGCATAAATTGTAATTTTATAATAACATATTTTTTTATTTTTTAAAAGGTTTGTAATTTTATTACATAGATATTATTAACCGATAGTGGTATAATTACTCTATTGGAGATGGAACTTTTGAGTAATTTTTTATGGATAGGCAAAATAAAGCTGAAAAGAATAGGGCTTTATGCCCTTGTTTTTGTTAAGTGGATTGTTATATCAACTATTACAGGGGCTTTTGGCGGAACCATAGGAACTTTGTTTAATATGGGTATTTCCTATGTAACCCGCCTGCACAAAAGTTATGACTGTCTTTTGTACCTTATGCCCTTGCTCGGTCTTATAATTGTTTTTATGTACCAAAAGGCGGACCTTTCCAGGGACGGCGGTACAAATTTAATACTACATTCAATCAGACACAGAAAAGGCGTTCCCATAATTGTTGCACCTCTTATCTTTTTAAGTACAATTATAACCCACCTTGTTGGCGGTTCAGCCGGCAGAGAGGGTGCTGCCCTTACCTTAGGAGGCGGTATCGGCGCCCAAGTGGGAAGAATTTTTAAGCTGGACGAAAAAGATATGAATACAGCGGTTATGTGCGGTATGGGCGCCCTCTTTTCTGCCCTTTTCGGCACTCCTCTTACAGCGTCATTCTTCGCCATGGAGGTTATTGCCGTTGGAGTTCTTT
>CANROX010000049.1 GCA_947632335.1 uncultured Clostridia bacterium | reverse complement strand
CAGTCATCAACTACAATTACTTCTAAATCACTATATGTCTGACTGAGAACGCTTCTTACCGCTCTTTCAATCGTTTTCTCCCTATTGTATGTGGGAATGATTACCGATACCATTTCCGTTCTCCTTATCTAAATAACAACAAAAATCTTTTTAAACAATAATCGAGGTTTAAATATGAATTACATAAGAAAGAAAATATCCTTGACCTGTCAGAAAATTTCCTATTGTAATACTTTTTTGAATTATAAAAACACTTCATATCAAAAATCTTGTTCTGTTTTTTTACAAGGTTCTTTTCCTTTTCCCTGTGATTATGGCATATATAATCACTTACGAGAACACCCTCCTTAAGTCCCGCTCTGGTAATTTTTCTGCCGAGTATGGCCTCCTCCTCATATAGGAATGTCCCCTCATCAAAATATCCTACTTTCTTAAAGTGGGACATTTTAGCCATAAAAAAACAACCCTGGGTAAAGTCCACATAGGCTACACCCTTTTCGTTTGCATTAAATTCAGAATACCTAATGTTTGCAGGAAAAATTCTGCCAATCAAAGTTGAGCCAAACATCATAGATTTTCTCGTATGATGTTTCCAGGCACATTCGTTTGGGGTTCTCACTTCGCCGTTGTATATGGTCATTGCTGTAATTACTGCCAAGCGGTCATCACTAAAAAGGCCCTCATAGAGTTTTCTCATAACTTCAAGGCTGTTAACCACTATATCAGGATTTGAAATACATACAGCGTCCACATTTTTTAAATGTTTCTCCACATATCTTATACCCACATTGTTACCGCAGGCATATCCTATATTTTCACTATTGCCTATTACTACGGTATTTTTGTCATCTGCAAAGAATTTTTTCATTTCTTCAAGGGAATTATCTGTAGAACCGTTGTCAACAATCACTAAACTGAAATCATTGCTTAATTCCCTATATTTCTCTGCGCATTCTATTGTAAGAGCTGAAGAATTATAATTCAGAATAACAATGGCAATTCGCCTTTCCCATTTCTCCATAAATCCTCCCATATCTCCAATTAAGAATTATAAACCTTAATAAGATTATTAATATGGGTATCCATACTAAATCTTTTCGTATCTTTGGAGCAGTAAAAGTTTTTACTGATTTTATCAATTACACTGTTGTTCTTAGTGTAGTTAATTGCGGAAATCAGAGAATCAATGTTACCTATTTTGTACTCAACTCCGGTAACCTTGTCCTCAATGTATTCAACGCCTGCACATCTATCAGGCACAATGCATGGTATACCCTTTGACTGCATTTCAATTATTGTCAGTCCCATTGTTTCATACAGTTTTGAAGTTACAATCATACACCTTGCCCTGTCCAGATATTTTTTCATCTGTTCACTATTGAGCCAACCGGTAAACTCTATATCAGGGTATTTTTCTTTGAGGCTTTGAAACATTTCCCCGTCCCCAATCACAACACCTTTTACACCGGACTTTGTAACAGCCCTGCAAAAAAGGTCAGGTGCTTTTTCATCAGTCAGTCTGCCAACAAAAATATAGTCTGAATTATCTTTTACATCTACTTTCTCGGTATCAACAGCCTCAATGTAATTTTCAACATAATGACTGTTTTTTGAGAATTTAATATTCTTTTGCAGAATATTTCTGCTAAATTCCGTTATATAAATAATCTCCGGCATTGTAATTTTCAAAATTCTGTTCTGAAACATTTGCCGAACATTTCTATACATTTTCTGAAAATAACTTCGTTTGTCGCAGTTGCAGAAAAAACACTTTGCACTGCAGGGCTTCAAGGAGCATATTTCACCCTTTACATAGTTATATAAACCACCGTTAGGACACACAGTGAAATACTCGTGAAGAGTTACGAATGTTCTTATGCTGTATTTTTTGCAGGCTAAAAAAATTGATGAGGAAAGTGCCTTTGTAAAACCGTGAATATGAACAACGGTTCTGGACTGTTCAAGGTCAGAAAGCACCTTGCACAACTGTTTTTTTGCGTATCCGTTATAAATCCCACGGAGAAGGGTTTTCACGCTTTTGGTTTGTGCAATGTGTTCTCCTCCAATACATACGACCTCTACCCCATTGTCTGTAAGATATTTATCAATGGGATAAATTGCGGAGAAGAAAATCACTCTTAGACCCCTTTTTTTCAGTGCAACAGCCTCATTGACAGCAATTTTTCCGGCACCGCCGGAAATAAAAGCCTGGTCATAAATCATAACTACTGTATCAATCATATATCATAATCTCTTTAGTAAATATTTTAAGTTTTCAGGCAATATACTTTTCAGCCTGTTTTTTATGCTGAAAGCAGGCTTTAGATTTTTAAATAAAACATTATTTTCCGCATAAATGTTACATAACTGCTTTGATTCTTCACACTTTGCACTGCTTATAATACTTTTGTTATGGCTGACAATCTGATTAAATGTAGTTTCCTTACATACCAGACTGTCCTTTATGGAATTAAAAAGCCTTTCTCCTTTTTCGGTATTTACCATTACGGCAGAAACACCGTTCTTTGCAGGAAAAGAGGAATGTTCTTTTTCTATTCCCCAATAGTCACTAAGGGAAAAATCAGCAACCCTTTGTTCTCCCTTGTACTTACAATCATAACAGGTTTTCCTAAGGGTTCTGCCCTTTAAAAAAGAACCGTAATAAGGGTCCTCTATTGCAGAAAAAAACTTTCTTCTGCCGCTGTCAAAGTTTACACAAAACTTGTAATGCTCGCCTTTTTTATGCTTTTCTTTATTTCTAAACTGAAAGGAAATAACCCTTTCTCCGTTTTTTTCTTCTGTCCACTGAATATATTTTCTGAACAGCCCGGGAGAAGGCACCCCATGGCAGGCAACCTCCAAGGTATAGAGATTGTCATACTCTTTTCCTAAAAATTTTCTCAAACCGGCTATCTGGCAGGCTGTACCGCTGTAAAGTACACAAATACCGTTTTCAAGGTCACTTTTTGCCATAGAAAATGTTTTATTTGTATCTGACTGGACATACTTTGACTGCTGTATTTTGTGCAGCTCACAGATTTTTTCTATTCTAATATGCTTAGCCTCAATTCTATCATTCCAGCTACAGCCATATATTACACCGCCAACTGACAAAATCCTATCAGCTAAAACACGAAAAACACCGCCGGAAGTACTTGCCTTAACAATATCCATATCCACCGCCACACAAGCGTAGGCGTTTTTTACGGAATACGCCTCCGGCTGTCCCTTCTCCGGGCAAATACCGATACACATACCGCAGTTGACGCATAAATCTAAATTAACATCAGGCACAAGAAAGCCCCTGTCGTTTTCCAACATTGTAATACAGGATTTAGGACATATCTGTGAGCAAGCGCCGCAGCCACAGCACTTATTCTCGGCTACACCTAAAACTGATTTTACCATAATTTTACCTCTTAATTACCACACACATCTTCAAGAGCGTCTATAAGCCATTGTCCCGAGGACTGACCCTCTCGCCTTATAGTGCTCTCTATTTTTTTAAAATTAATTGGTTTTAGTGCGTCTATCATATTAATGTTATTGCTGTCAATTATTCTATCCTCAATTTGCAGCATACGCGCAAGGGTGTAAATCCTTGAATTTTCCGATTTTTTATTATCATCGGAAAACCTCTTAAACAAAATAAATTCCCTTTGAAAGACTGCGGAAAAAATACAGCCGTGAAAGGAATCTGTGCATACATATGAAGAATACTTCAAAAGGTTAAGCCACTGTTCAGGGCCTGCGTCAGCGAATTCCTGAAATCCGGTATCAAAGGGGCCTTTATCATTTGGTATGATTACCACTTTCATATTCTTCTTTTTTGCAAACTTTTTAATTGCATCTATATAACTCTTTCTTGGAGTCAATATATAGCAGAAGATATACTCCCCTTTAACAATTCTTTCTCCCGTACACTCTTCCCAGTCCAACGGACTTAAAAGCATTGTAGGGTCAACCATTACAGGGTACGTATTTCCCGTAATTTCACGAAGGAGCTTTTGCCCCTGTTTCTCTCTGACAGACACATAATTAAAACTCTCAAGATACTTTTTTATCTGTTTTTTCTTTCTGTCCGTTGTATCTGTAACACCCATACTGGGAGCATAGGATATTTTGTTTTCACTTTTCGGAAGATAATCAAGATAAAAGACAGGATTCATAAGTGTAGGTGACCATATCTGGTCGCTGCCGCAGATGTAAGCGTCAAAATTCTTTGACATCTCCTTAATTTCCTCTGTAGAAGCGCATAGCTTTCCTATGTTCATATTATCATTTTTAAAGCATTCAAATCTATTTTTTCTTCTTTGCAAAATTTCTCTGTCCATATTTAATTTTTTTCCAAAAAAAGCCCTTACCTTTCCCATAAAAAGGGCAGGAGAATTTCTGTTTTGCAGAAGATTTAAAATTCTGTTTTTTGTGGACGGTTTATAATTTATATTTTCAACATTGTATCCGTTTTTTCTAAGGAACTTTTGCAGTGCATATGCCTGTAACATTGTTCCGTAATTTCCGTTATGCAGCCAAGTAAGAATAGCAATTCTTTTATTTTTCATAATTACCTCATTAAATCGGCAAATAATTTTTCATATTGGGCTGATACCCTCTTAACATCAAATCTTTCTTTTGCGTCAGAAAGAGCCTTGTCAGAAAATTTTGCACCCAGTTCTCTATCCCTGTAAACAGAAATTATAGCTTTAGCTGTTTCCTCCGGATTTTCGGGTTTAACAAGCAGTCCGTTATCACCGCTGTTTATAATTTCAGGAATTGCGTCAACATTACAGGCCACAATAGGTTTACCTGCTATCATATATTCGGGCAGAACAAGACCAAAGCCTTCCCACCTTGAAAGCAGGGTGGCAACATCGAACATTTTAACATACTTCATAGGTTCACTGACCCAGCCTGTAATCATAAGGGAATTTGCAAATCCGTTTTCAAGGGCAAAGTTTTCAACTTCTTTCCTCATTTCGCCCTCGCCAACCATAAGGAAAAAGGCATGTGGTACAGCCTCCTTAATAATCTTAGCTGTCCTAATGAATATATCAGGTGATTTTTGCTTTGACAACCTGCCAACAGTACCGATTACATAGGCGTTTTCCGGAATACCAATATCAGCTCTTGTAATGTTGCTTTCCAGGGATTTTGCGGACTCTTCAATATCAATTCCGTTAAGTATAACCTGAAGTTTATTAGGGTGTGCAATGCCCTTATTTTTTGCAGACTCTTTTTCAGCATCTGATATACACACGATTTTATCGGTAAAATGGGATAAAAATTTTTCAATGATTTTATACATAACCTGTTTTTTGTGACTGCATTGCATATTAAATGCCCAGCCATGGGGATTATAAATAACCTTGTTGTTTATCCCTATATCTGCAATCCTGCCAAGGGCTCCCGCCTTACTTGAATGGGCATATACCACATCAGGTCTGTATTTTTTAATAAGTCCTCTAATTTTTCTGATTGCAATAAAATCATCTTTCAGACTAATTTCCCTCTGCATTTCAATCTGTATAAATGCACTTACTAAATCTGCATAATCTTCCCTATTAAAGTCAAATGAGCATACTATGTAATTTTCTATTTTAGAATTGTCAATATATTTAAGGACAGACCGGAGGTAACGGTCAACACCTCCTGCCGACTGCACAATGTGCATAACACGAATTTTCTCAAGCATAACCATTCTTCTCCGGTAATAAAATTAGAATTTAAATGTGTCCTTAATACCTGCCCACTTCTGGTCCTTGTCGCTAAGGTTAAGGGGGGTGCCGTCCTCCAGGGCATAACCCTCTGCACAAGCACAACCCGGGTACTCCCCTATAAGGCCGGGCCACTCTACACCGATTTCCGGGTCATTCCATGCAAGACCGCCCTCATCGTTGGCATGATAAAAGTCATCACATTTGTAGCAAAATTCCGCTGTTTCAGACAACACTAAGAAACCGTGTGCAAATCCCTTTGGAATAAGGAACTGCTTTTTGTTTTCCTCTGTAAGCAGGACGCCGTGCCACTTACCGTATGTCTTTGAATCCTTGCGCAGGTCAACAGCCACATCAAAAACAGCGCCCTTAATTGTCCTAACCAGCTTTGTCTGTGGAAATTCTTTTTGAAAATGAAGTCCGCGAAGAACACCTTTTGTACTCATACTCTGATTGTCCTGAACAAAAACAATGTCAATTCCGTTTTCTTCCATATCTCTCTGGCTGTATGTTTCCATAAAATAGCCTCGGCTGTCCCCGTGGACAGCAGGTTCAATTACACATAAACCCTCAATTCCTGCAACATTTTTTGCAACTTTTATTTGTGCCATAATCTTCTCCAATTATTATAATTTATCAATATTAATTTCTTTTAGGTATCTGCTAAGTGCATTCTTCCAGTCAGGTAATGGTGTAAAACCCCTTTCAATGAGCTTTGATTTATCGAGCCTTGAATTAAAGGGTCTTTTTGCCTTTGAAACACCATACTCCTGTGTTGTAACAGGATGCACCTTCAATCTTTCCTCTTTATAACAGTCATAACCGAGTTCTACAGCCTGACGGAAAATCTCTTTGGTAAAGTCGTACCAGCTAATATACCCGCCTTCATTTGTTGCATGGTAGTATCCGTACTTTTCACTTTCCGCCATATCGACCAAAAGCCTTGCCAAATCAAATGTGTATGTGGGTGTGCCAATCTGGTCGTTTACCACTTTAAGAGCGTCAAACTTTTTTCCCGCTTTCAGCATTGTTTTAATAAAATTATTCCCGTTCTTTCCAAACACCCAGGCAGTGCGGACAATAAAGTACTTCTCAAGATTATTTGCTACAGCAAATTCCCCCTCCAGCTTTGACTGACCATATACACATAGGGGAGCATAATCCCTGCAATCCGGTTTCCATGGTTCTGTACCTCTGCCGTCAAATACATAGTCTGTGGAAATATATACCATTTTGCAGTCTGTTTTCTTACAGGCAAGGGCAATATTTTCCGTACCTTTTACATTGATAAGACGAACCGTACTTACCTTATCCTCATCTTCGGCATCGTCAACAGCTGTCCATGCGGCGCAGTGAATAACTACATCGGGGTTTTCATTACTTATTGCCTTTTCAACAGCTTTTTTATCCGTAATATCAAGCTGTATATACGGGAAATCTGTAGGCAAGGTTTCCAAAATATCCGAACCTACAGCCTCATAATTCCTTTTATAAAGCTCATTCATTACATCAAATCCAAGCTGTCCGCCAACACCTGTAACCAGTACTTTCATTATCTGTCACCATACATCTTTTCGTAGTAGTTCTGGTACTCGCCGCTAATAATAGTTTCCCACCAGTCTTTATTATCGAGATACCACTGAATAGTTTTTTTAATGCCGTCCTTAAACTTTGTTTCCGGCAGCCAACCAAGCTCGTTGTGGATTTTTGTGGGGTCAATGGCATAACGCATATCGTGACCCTTGCGGTCGGTTACATATGTAATTAAATCCTCAGATTTTCCAAGCTCTTTACAAATAATCTTTACAATATCAATATTCTTCATTTCATTGTGACCGCCAATATTGTAAACTTCCCCTACTCTTCCCTTATGGATAATAAGGTCAATAGCCTTACAGTGGTCCTCAACATAGAGCCAGTCACGAACATTAAGACCCTCGCCGTATACCGGAAGAGGTTTATCATTAAGAGCGTTTGCAATCATAAGGGGTATAAGCTTTTCCGGAAAATGATATGGGCCATAGTTATTTGAGCAACGGCTGATTGTAACCGGCAATCCGTATGTTCTGTGATATGCAAGCACAAGTAAATCTGCTCCTGCCTTTGATGATGAATATGGACTTGATGTATGGATTGGTGTTTCCTCTGTAAAGAAAAGGTCAGGTCTGTCAAGTGGCAAGTCCCCGTAAACCTCATCAGTTGAAACCTGATGATAACGCGTAATACCATACTTTCTGCAGGCATCCATAAGAACTGCCGTACCCTTAATATTTGTATCAAGGAACACCTCCGGATTTTCGATAGAGCGGTCCACATGACTTTCTGCAGCAAAATTTACAACCATATCCGGCTTTTCTTCTTCAAATAGTTTATAAACGGCACTTCTATCCGTAATACTTTCCTTAACAAAACGGAAATTTGGATTGTCCATTACCGGTTCAAGGGTAGAAAGATTACCTGCGTATGTCAGGCAGTCAAGGCATATAATTCTATAGTCAGGGTATTTTTTAAGCATATGGAATATAAAATTACTTCCAATAAAACCTGCTCCGCCAGTTACAATAATTGTCATAGTATTTCTCCTTAATTATGTATTAGTCTATATATTTACCTTTGAGAATGTCCATAAGGTATTGCCCGTACTGATTTTTCTTTACCTCTTGGTATACCCTCAGAACATCATCTTTTGTAATCCAGCCGTTACGATAGGCAATTTCTTCAAGACAGGCAATTTTTCTATGCTGATGTGTTTCCATTGTGTATACAAAATTTGTTGCCTCCACAAGACTTTCGTGAGTACCTGTATCAAGCCATGTAAAGCCCTGTCCCAAAAGTTCAACATTAAGCCGGTTGTCCTCAAGGTAAATCCTGTTCAGGTCAGTAATCTCAAGCTCGCCGCGGGCAGAGGGTTTAAGATTTTTTGCATACTCCACAACCCTGTTGTCGTAAAAATAAAGTCCCGTTACGCAGTAATTTGATTTTGGTTCTTCGGGCTTTTCTTCAATGGAAATTGCCTTGCCGTTTTTATCAAATTCAACAATTCCAAATCGCTTAGGGTCATCAACATAGTAACCAAACACTGTTGCACCCCTGCCGTTCTCTGCATTCTCCACTGCGGACTTTAACCTTTTATTGAGGCCGTGACCCGCAAATATATTATCCCCAAGCACCATTGCAACAGAGCCGTCCCCTATAAAATCTGCACCGAGTATGAAAGCCTGTGCAAGTCCGTCGGGAGATGGCTGTACCTTATAGGAAAGATTTATACCAAACTGATGTCCGTCCCCTAAGAGCTCCTTAAAACGGGGAGTATCCTGGGGTGTAGAAATAATTAAAATATCACGGATACCCGCATTCATCAGAACAGACATAGGGTAATAAATCATGGGCTTGTCATATACAGGGAGAAGCTGTTTACTTGTTACTTTTGTAAGTGGATACAGCCTTGTCCCTGAACCTCCGGCCAAAATTATACCTTTCATAATACAACCTCCTTTAATGTATTAAAAGTAAAACAATAACAGTTTTACATTGAACCCTCTTTTTTCAGAACAACCAAAATGGTTTTAAGAAGAATTTTACAGTCAAGACCAATAGTCCAGTTGCGTATGTAAGTTCTGTCCAGCCTGACGACTTCTTCAAAATCAGTAACATTATTTCTGCCGCTTACCTGCCACAATCCTGTCATACCGGGTCTTGTAGATAGTCTGGCTCTGTGATGAAGTTCATAACGCTCCCACTCCTGGACTGTTGGAGGGCGTGTGCCTACCAAACTCATATCTCCTTTAAGCACATTAAAGAACTGTGGAAATTCATCAATGCTGTATACTCTGATAAAATGTCCTATACCTTTTTTTATTTTTCCGTTTGGAAGTTTCTTATATCCTATAATTCTCGGGTCATCTTCCATTTTAAACATAAGCCCGCCGTCAATTTTATTTTTGTCCTCAAGTTCCTTCTTCTTTTCCTCAGCGTCAATATACATACTGCGAAACTTATACATCTTAAAAATCTTACCGTTTTCTCCTACTCTTTTCTGTGAAAAGAAAAGGGGTCCGGGAGATTTTATTTTAATTATGGGAGCAAGTATAAGGGCGATAATAAGTGTAATTATGCACCCGAAAAGTCCGATAAAAATATCAGCTGACCTTTTAACAAAAAGTTGAAGGGGAGATATGCACTTCATAGTTGAGGTGATTACAAAGTACTCTCCAACCCTGTTGAAAAACTGGTTGGCGTTCAGGTAGTTTTCTGCGCCGTATATGCGATTATGAGTTACAACACCCATTTCAGACAACTGCCTTGTTATTCCCAATGGGTCGGAATATCCCTCCCCGACATTTAAAAATACTTCATCAACCCAGTTTTTGCACACATAGTCCAAAAGAGTTTCACCGTTTGCTACAATTTGAATATCCTTTATATTACGGCCAACCCAGTCCTTATCTATAACAGCTATACCCACTATTCTATAATATAGGTAGTCTTTTTCTTCTATGTTTTTTAATACTTCGTCAAACATATTGCTTGTTGTAACAATTAGCAGTGACCTTCTGCCAATATTCCTTTTGGTTTTCAGCAATACCCTTTTCCAAAACATACGGTAAGTATATGCAATAACAAAGAAGGTACCGGATAAAACACATAAAAAACTGTTGTTGTAGGAAGTGTATCTCTCTGCAATAAAAAAGTATAATACAGTAAAGAGTATTACCATAACTACCTGTCTGACAGTAACAACAAGCTCTTTATATCCGCCCCTCTTAACTACATCTTTAAAAACTTCCATACATATTATGACGATAATATCAATAATGGATACTGCGATTATCATATTTCTGTAAATAGGAACTCCATACGGGTTAGAAATTCCAAAAACAGCAAAAAAAGACAGCACATAAGAAATATGAAGACACACAATATCCAGAATCAAAAAATCCAAATATTTAATCCAACCGGGCGTCCCTTTCCTATACATACTACCATTCCTTAAATTTTAATCAATAGTAACCGTAATAACTATTGTATTTCCCAGATTTCTTTGTATCTGTTGTTTTGACCTTATTAACAATCACACCTAAAATTTTACTGTTTGAACGCTTTATAACATCAACCGTTCTGTTAAATTCAGGATATGTTGTACTTTCATTCTTAACAACAAGAACCGCCCCGTCAGAGGCCTCTATAACAGGGATAGCATCAACAACAACTCCTACCGGAGGTGCGTCAAAAATTATAAAGTCATATTTTTCCTCCATATCCTTAATAAAATTCATCATAGCGTCACTGGCCAAAAGTTCTGATGGATTTGGAGGAATTGCACCAAAACATATTGCGCTTAAATTTTCTTCCTTTGTACTCTTAATAATATCCTTGGCATCACATTCATTGTTAAGATAATTAACAAGACCGGGTGTCGGTGATATTCCCAAAGATGAGTGAACATGAGGTCTTCTCAAATCGCACTCTACCAAAAGAACCTTTGTATCCACCTGTTGTGCCAAAGCATAGGAAATATTCATGGCTGTTATTGATTTGCCCTCACCTTTGTTTGCACTTGTGAAAACAATCTTCTTACAGCCCTTTTTAATTATTGAATATACAATATTAGTCCTGGCGGTCTTATATGCCTCCCTTGCCTGAAAGCCCAGGGTTTCCATATCCACCAACCTTGAATTCTTTTTCTTAGCCATAGTACTTACCCCTTAAATTCTTCTTCGTATTCCTGTCCGTGGGAAGGTGTATATTTTTCGTACCTATTTTTGCTGTTTGTCAAACTATCCAAATCCGGAATAGTTGCAAGAATAGGAAGATTTCCCAGGGTTGTCATATCATCATTATATTTTATTTTTTTATCTGTTCTCCCCTTGATAAACACAATTATAACAGATAAAACCATACCTACAAGGAAAGCAAGTAAGACATTCATCTTTGTGTTGGGAGATGTTGGATTTTTGGGAAGAATTGCCTCGTCAACAATTTTCAGTTTAGCATTTTTATTAATTTTTCCAATTTTGTTTGGAGCAGTTTTTGCAATAGCATCAGCAATTTCCTTTGCATTTGTTGGGCTGTTTGAAATAACATCAGCTTCAAAAATCTCTGTTTCCTCCACATTTGTGAAAGTAATCATATCGCTTAATTCCGTTGGGGTATACTTATTGTTGAGTTCTTCTGCAACAACGGAATAGTAGCTGTGTGTATCAAGCATTTGCATATATGTTGCAACCAACTTTTCCGCATATGTATAAGACTGTAAATTTTCGTAGCTTGTAAGTCCCTTATTTTCCGATTCAACATATAGTTTTACAGATGATGTATAACTTTTCTGCATAAAATACTTTGTGAAAACAAAAGAACCTATTGAAAATACTACAGAAGTAATAATTATGAACACTAAACCCTTTTTTATAATCTGCCAGATTTCTCCCAGCTTAATTTCATCTTTTTCCATTTCCATAACTATTCTCCTTTTCCAATGTTATTGTACTTTTTCGAGAAAAAAGTCGCATTTACACCCAATGATAATTGTACAAAAAACAACAGTCTTTTGCAATAGAACATATTACTAAATTGCGTACAATATAGAATTTCTTTTATTTCAATTTTACCAATTAAAAGGCATTGTCCTTAAAAACAATGCCTCTATACCTGTTTTCTCACTATTTTCCCACAGACTGTGAAATAAAGACAACCTCTTTATTGGCATAATATACCCTGGGAACTCTCTTGCTAATATCGCAGACAAATTCATAGTTAAAAGACCCTGCTTTATAGGCAACTTCTTCACAGGATATTTCTTCCTTGCCGTCTTTTCCCATAAGCGTTACCTCGTCTCCCTGGGAAACACCCTCTATGTCCGTAACATCAACCATAAACTGGTCCATACATACTCTGCCGATTATAGGG
>CANROX010000048.1 GCA_947632335.1 uncultured Clostridia bacterium | reverse complement strand
TAAAAACAGTTGCACAAAATTATTCCGCGTCGAAAATGTAAATTAGGGTGCTTTTTCCTTGCGAATATTTTAAGTTTATGGTAGTATTATGATATATGCAAATAAACATAAGCAAACTATAAAAAGCGAGGTTGTACTATGTGCGGTATTTGTGGCTTTACAGGTCAGATTGTTGACAGAGATGAAACAATTAAAAATATGACAGAGGTTATTACTCACAGAGGTCCCGACTCCGACGGACTTTTTCAGGACGACTACATCTCAATGGGCTTTAGGAGGCTGTCTATTATTGACCTTGAGGGCGGTACACAGCCTATTTATAACGAAGATAAATCCCTTGTAATTACCTTTAACGGCGAAATTTATAATTATCAGATATTAAGAAAAGAGCTTATTTCCGCAGGTCATAAGTTCTATACAGACACAGACTCGGAGGTTCTTATTCACGGCTTTGAGGAGTGGGGCCCTGATATGCTTGAGAAACTCCGCGGTATGTTTGGCTTTGCAATCTACAACACCAAGGACGGTTCCCTTTTTATTGCCAGAGATTTCTTTGGCATTAAGCCAATGCACTACACCATGATTGACGGAAACCTGGTTTACGGTTCGGAAATCAAGTCTATTTTACAGCACCCGGATTTTAAAAAGGAATTTAACGAAAGGGCGCTGGACTCCTACCTTTCATTCCAGTATGTATGCCCTCCCGAAACATTTTTTAAGGGCGTATACTGTCTGCTCCCCGGACATTATATGTGGTACAAAAACGGAGAAATAGAAACTGCAAGATATTTTGAACCCACATTTGAACCGGACAAGTCCCTTACAGAGGAGCAGGCTGTTGACAAAATTGCAGAGGTTTTTGAGGACTCAATCAAGGCACATAAGATTGCTGATGTTGAAGTTGGCTGTTTTCTGTCAAGCGGTGTAGATTCATCTTATGTTTCTACATACTTTGCAGACCAGAAAACCTTTACGGTAGGTTTTGATTTTGGGGAAAAGTATAACGAAATTTCATGGGCACAGGAGCTTTCCAAAGAAATCGGTGTTGAACACCACACAAAGCTCATTGGCAGCCAGGAGTTTTGGAGCACAGTTCCAAAGGTTCAGTACTATATGGACCAGCCCCTTGCTGACCCAAGCTGTATAGCATTGTACTTTGTTTCAAACCTTGCCAGCAAGTATGTTAAGGTTGTTCTTTCCGGAGAGGGCGCCGACGAGCTGTTCGGGGGTTACACCTGCTACAATGTTCCCAGGTCCCTTAGACCCTATTCAATAGTTCCTTTCCCAATCCGCCGTGCAATCGGCAAACTTGCGGAAAAATTTCCTAAGATTAAAGGCAGGGCATACCTTATGCGTGGCGGCAAACGGCTGGAAGAAAGATTTATCGGCAACGCATTTATGTATGATAAAAAGCAGAAACAGTCCCTCCTTAAAAATCCTGAAATTGCAACGGACCCACAGAATTATTGCAAACCTTACTACGACAGGGTTAAAAATTATGACGACATTACAAAAATGCAGTACCTTGACATTAACCTTTGGATGACAGGTGATATTCTTCTTAAAGCGGATAGAATGTCAATGGCAAATTCCCTTGAACTTCGAGTACCTTTCCTTGACAAGGAAGTGTTCAAAGTAGCAAGAACAATTCCCACAAAGCTAAGGGTCAACGGCAAAAATACAAAATACGCTATGCGTAAGGCGGCACGGAGAAGAATGCCGGAAAAGACGGCTCAAAAAAGAAAGCTGGGTTTCCCTGTTCCCACCAGGGTCTGGCTTAAAGACGAAAAGTATTATAATGTTGTAAAAACAATGTTCAAATCAGAAACAGCGGAGAAATTCTTTAACACAGATATTCTTGTGAACTGGCTTGACGACCACTTTAACGGCAAGGCAGATAATTCAAGACAGGTTTGGACAGTATATGTTTTCCTGCTTTGGTATAATATTTACTTTGGTGACGAGAATAAGATTAATACACCCGATTTAGATTAAGGAAAAGTGTGCGTTTTATACAATTACACAAAGACAAAGGGTTTTCAGCAGTCGGCTGTATTCTCCTTTTAAGTCCTCTAAGGGCAGAGGGTTTTGCCCCTGACCTATCTCAAAGGTGAAGCCGGGCTTTTGAAATCTCTCTATAAACCAGTCCTTTAGACCTGCTCCGTCGGCAATTTCCGGCGGGGCAGAAATTTTATATTTTGATGTATTTGCAAGGAGTCTGGCTATGGCAAGGCTCTCCTTTGGGGTTTTATCCCCAAAGCGATAGTAAATTTCCCTGCCTTGGCTGTGAAAGGCGTAACACCTTGAAAAATTATTTTTAATGCAGTGGTTCATTATGGCTATTGTTTCCCTCTGATTTGCAGGACTGCATCCACCGTATCTGGTACAGGCAGGGCCGTCTATTCCCATCTCAATTTCACGCTTGTGAACAGCCTCCCAGTTGGCGGGGAAATTATGATTAATGTCCACACCACAGGCGTTTGCTTTCCAGTAAATATGATTACTGCAAAGCTCCTTAAGAAAGGGTCCATACTTGCCGGCAGATGAAAATCCGTTAATGCTGATTTCCGTTCCGTCGGGATTTATCACAGGAACAAATGACACTCCCCTCCTGCAAAGATATCGCCTCATCTTTATTCCTGCAACACTTTTGCCCTCTTTCAGGGAAAGGCATAAGTCATAGAGGAAATTAAGGAGAAGTGCTATTGTCAGGTATTCGCTGCCGTGAACGCCCCCTGCCATTAGGATTTTTTTTCGACAGTTGCCAATAGTCAGGGACGGTATAGGTTCTCCCAAAAGACTTTTGCCTATAATTTCCTCTTTTACAAATGGAAATTTTCTTTGCAGATTAGTTAGAAAGATTTTTCTGTTTTCCTTATCCGGATAAAAAATAAACATAAAGCACCTCAAAATGGTATTGATATATAATGAAAAGGGGTTTAAATATGAAACTTGAAGAAAAGACAATAAAATCAGAACAGGTGTATAAGGGTGTACTTCTGGAAATTTACAGAGATGAGGTGGAGCTTCCCGACGGCACAAAATCCCTAAGGGAATACAATAAGCACCCGGGCGCCGTGTGTGTAGTGCCTCTTACAAAGGACAATGAGGTACTTATGGTCAGACAGTTTCGCTATCCCAATAAAGAGGTTATGCTGGAAATTCCCGCAGGCAAGCTGGAAAAGGGAGAAACGCCCCTTGAAAACTGTAAGCGTGAGTTAAAGGAGGAAACAGGCGCCAACGGATACAGCTTTATGACCCTTGGCAGTTATATTGGCCTCTGCGCCTATTCCGATGAAATTGTCCATATGTATATGTGCCGTGTTGAAGATACTTTCAGTCAGCAGTGCCTTGACAGTGACGAATTTCTTAATGTGGAGAAAATTCCCTTTGACAGGGTTGTGGAAATGGTGCTGAACAACCAGATACCCGACGGTAAAACACAGGTGGCAATCCTCAAGGCAAAGTATCTCCTGGACAGCAAAAAGATTTAATTCTTCCTACAGTAGATTATATTTGAGAGTTATATATGAAAGAACAAAGAGAAGAAATAATTATAAGTAAAAATGGTTCTGCGGTGGCACTTGGTTTTTTCGACGGAATACACCTTGGCCACAGGGCAGTGATTACCCGTATGGTAAGCTATGCAAAGGAAAAGGGTCTTACACCTGTTGTGTATACCTTTAAGAAAAATCCTGCCTCCCTACTTGGAAAAAGTTGTGAAATTATTACTCCCAATGAGGAGAGGAGAGCCATATTAAAGGAAATCGGCGTAGAGCTTGTTGCAGAGGACGATTTTTTAAGCGTTCAAAATATGCTTCCCGAAACTTTTGTGCAGAAAATTCTTGTAAAAAGATTAAGGGCAAAAAAGGTGTTCTGCGGTTTTAATTACCACTTTGGCAAGGGTGGTCGTGCTGACAGCAGGGACCTTAAAAAAATATGCTCCGTATACCATATAGAAACAGAAACTCTGCCCCCCGTTGTGGCACAGGGAGATACTGTAAGCAGTACCAGAATTAGAAATTTAATAAAAAAGGGTGAAATTTCAGAGGCAAACAAACTCCTTGGATATAACTTTGGCTTTTCCTCTGTTATAGAGGAAGGCAACCACATTGGCAGACTTATGGAAACTCCCACCATAAACCAAAAACTTCCCGAGGGCTTGGCAATTCCTAAGTTTGGGGTATATACAAGCATTGTGACTGTTGAGGGTAAAACCTATCCGGGGGTTACAAATATCGGGGTAAAACCCACAATCGGAAATTATAGTCCTCTGTCGGAAACATGGCTCCCAAAATATAACGGCCCCAGCCTTTATGGGAAAAAAACAGAGGTAAGGTTACTGCTCTTTCAGCGTCCCGAAAGAAAATTCAGCTCAATAAAGGAGCTTGAAGACGCAATTAAGAGGGATGGACAAAATGCACTAAGGAATATAGAATCCCTATATACCTTTGAGAAATAATTAACAAATTATTAATTAAACTTTGCCATAAATTTAACCAAAAGTTATAAGTAACATAATTTTAGATAAATTCAACAAAGATAAGTTTTTTCTTTAGTAATAATGCTAATTGAAAAATTTGACCTAAAAAGACTATAATATAGGTACGTATTAAACATGCGAATTTTAAAAGGAGGTTTTTCAGAAATGAAAACAAAAAAGATTGTTAGTCTTTTATTAGCAGTACTTATGGCTTGCTCTGTTTTCGCAGGACTTTCCGTTGTATCTGCTGATGAAACGGCTACACACACTTACACAGTTGTAGGTGACGCTTCTTTCTTAGCTGCTTCATGGGCACCGAACACACCGGCTGACGACATGGCACTTCAGGAAGACGGCACATACAAAAAGACATACGAAGGCGTTGCAAAGTCTGACCTTTACACAATTAAGGTTGCAGAAGACCACGATTGGGGCAACTCTTTTGGTATTGACCCTGCAGCAGAGGGCGCTAACATAGAATTCTCCGTTCCGGAAGATAATTCTACAGTTGACGTTATCCTCACACTTACAGGAACAAGAGAAAAGACACTGGATGACGGCAGTGTTGTTACTCAGACAGCAGGTTATGTAACAGTTCTTGTTAACGGCGCTAAGGCTCCTGACAAGGTTGTTCCTGATGTTGAAGAACATTATGTTGCAGGCGAAGCAGCTCTTTGTAACGGTGTTGAGTGGACCGCAGCTGACGAAAAGAACAAGATGACTCTTGTTGACGGCAATTACGAAATCACATTTGAAAATGTTGACCCCAAGGCAGACGGAACTCCTTATGAATTTAAGGTAACAACCAACGGCGCTTGGGAACCTGCTTACGGCTATGCCGGCGAAATTGCAGCAGGCGGCGCAAATGCTCAGCTTCTCGTAACAGAAAAGGGCTCAACTGTTAAGATTGTTCTTACAGCTGAAAAGAAGGTTAAGGTTTATATCAACGGCGAGGATAAGACTCCTGCTATTGACGATGACTCAAAGCCAACAGAAACAGTTATTAATGGTGAAACATCTGCTGTTACATCCCTTGGCGGTTACTACGCACCTGCCACAGGCACAGAAACAAAGAGATTCTTCTTTGAAATGCCTGAAGAATGGAAGACATTTAAGAACGCTATGCCGGTTGCTTACTGGTGGGATGGCACAGATAAGCCTGCTGACTGGCAGCACTCTTATATTTTAAGACCTACTTTTGTTAAGGGTAAGTCCGGTGACATTTACTACATTGACATTCCTGCAGATGTTCCTACAGTAATCTTTGGCAACGGTATTGACGGCGGTGAAAAGCCAGCTGAAGGTCAGGAACCATCACCAAACTGGGGCAAGAACTACCAGACAGTTAATATCGGTTGTGAATTCTACAGCAAGGGTGAAAGCGAAACATATCCTGACGGCAATACAACATTTGATAACATGGTATATGTTGTTGACCCATCAAATGTTTCAGTAAATGAACTTTCCGGCGCTACAACATACGGCGGCGAATGGTACTATCTCCACGCTGACGGCACATATGACACAAAGGACAACAAGGACGAACCTAAGCTTGAAATCAAGGGCATTCAGGTTTCTCTTAACACAAACAATGTAGAAGTTGTTGCAGGCAAGACAGTAAAACTTGTTGCTACAGTTGCTAATGCTGACCCATCAGTTGACGCTCCTGTAGTTACATGGGTATCTTCTAACACATCAGTTGCTACAGTAGACGCAGATGGTGTTATCAAGGGCGTTAAGGCCGGCACAGCAAGCATTACTGTAACAGCAACACAGGGCGAGGATACTTTCTCAGCAACAGCTACAGTAACAGTTAAGCCTGCAGTTGTTAAGGTTTCTAAGATTACTCTTAACAAGACATCTGTTTCTGTCTACAACGGCAAGACAGTAAAACTTACTGCTACAGTTGCTCCTTCAAACGCTACAAGCAAGGCTATAACATGGTCAACAACTAACAAGAGGGTTGCTACAGTTACATCCGGTGGCGTTGTTAAAGGCGTTAAGCCCGGCACAGCTTATGTAAGAGCTACAGCTAAGGACGGTTCTAAGAAGTACGGCCAGTGTAAGGTAACAGTTAAGGCTCAGAAGGCTACAAAGATTAAGCTTTCTAAGAAGAGCATTACACTCAAGCTCAAGAAGAAGAGTAAGAGCGCAAAGGTTACAGCTACACTTTCTCCAAAGAATGTTTACAACAAGGCCATTAAGGTTACAGTAAACAAGAAGAAGATTGTAAAAATCTCAGCAAAGACCATTAAATCTAAGAAGTCTGTAAAGATTACAGCTAAGAAGAGAGGTCAGGCTAAGGTTAAATTTACAGCTAAAGACGGCTCAAAGAAGTCAGCTACATGTAAGGTAAAGGTTAAGAAGTAATTAAACTTACTCCTTATTTGTAATAACCGACAACACCCCCATTCACTTCGGTGAATGGGGGTGTTTTTATTAAAAGGCACACCCCAAAGGTGTGCCTTAAATACTTTTTATTTTACAATTAATTTTTTAATTTTATAAACATCTCCGTCCATAACAGCCCATTTTGTATTTAGCTTTCCTCTGATTTCGGGGCTGATTGACTGGTGGATATACAGACTTTTAATACCTGCCCGCTTACTGCCGTTAATATCTGCCTTGTAGTCGTTGCCTATCATAATACTTTCTCTTTTATCCAGTCCGTATTCCTCAATAAGACCATTGTAAAAGTGGGGGCAGGGTTTACAGACCTCTTTGTCGGAGCTAATGAAAATACCGTCAAAATACTTTGTCAGTCCCAGCATATTCAGCTCATTCATTGTAAAAGCCCTTTGTGCATTGGAGAGCAGAAAGATTTTCTTTCCCTTTGCCTTTAGGGTTTCAAGCAGGTCAATGACCCCGTCATAAAGCTGTATATATTTTGTGGAAAAACACCGAAATATTGTGCAAACATTAAAAATTTCACTATCCTCCACAGTAATATTTTTAAGTTCAAACAAGGTTCTGAAAACCTTTTCTATCTTTATATCAACATTGTTCTTGTATTCCGGGTGGAGGTTTTTAATTTTATTTTTCTCATCCCTGCAAAGGCGGCTGTATTCCCTATGAAATTCCGTTCCCGAATAATCCGCTCCTTTATAGGAGTAATAAAGGGCCATTTTATCCCAAAGGTCCTTGTTCCCTTCATCGGTATTAATATCTATAAGAGTGCCGTACAAATCAAAAATATAGTTTTTAAACATAATTATCACCGACTAAATTTTATCATAGAAATTTACACTTTGCAATAAGATATAGGTGTGGTATAATGTAAAGGGTGAAAGGAGAGGTACTATGAGGAAAAAAGAGATTGCCGCCCTTGCTGTGGAGGCTCTGAAACAGGAATTTCCCCAGGCGGTTTGTTCACTGGAATATAAGGACCCTCTCCAGCTCCTTATTGCCACCCGACTGGCGGCGCAGTGTACCGACGCAAGGGTGAATATGGTGACGCCTGACCTGTTTGCAAAATACAAAAATGCACAGGATTTCGCCAATGCGGAGATAACAGAAGTGGAAGATATAATAAAGTCCTGTGGTCTTTACAAAACCAAGGCAAAATCCCTTGTGGAAATGGGAAAGGTACTGGTGGAAAAATACAACGGACAAGTGCCCGACACCCTTGAGGAACTGATAAAGCTGCCGGGCATCGGCAGGAAAACCGCCAACCTTGTAATGGGGGATGTTTACGGGAAACCTGCTGTTGTTGTAGACACACACTGTATCCGTATTACCCACAGACTGGGATTACATAATGAAAAGGACCAGAAGAAAATAGAGTTTATTCTTAGAGATTTACTTCCACCAAAGGAGAGTAATGATTTTTGTCATAGAATTGTACTTCACGGAAGAAAAACCTGCACCGCAAGAAAGCCAATGTGTGAGCAGTGTTGTATGAAGGAATTTTGTAAGAAGAACATATGAAAAAAGCACACCACACGGTGTGCTTTTTGTTATTTCAGGGCGTCTATTGCGGCGTTAATAAGGGAAATTTTTTCCTTTTCCTTTTCTGCCTGTGCCTTAATCTTTTCAATTACCTTTTCGGGAGCCTTTGACATAAAGCCCGGATTGTTTAGTTTACTTTGGTCCTGTGCAAGCATTTTTTCAACCTGTTTCAGCTCCTTGTTAAGCCTTTTAAGCTCCGCCTCCTTGTCAACCAGCTGTTCCATAGGAATATAAATCTTTGCGTCGCCTGTAACAACTGTTACCGCACCGTCAATGTTAAATGCGTCGCCGATTTCAACCTCGCTTGCTGATGCAAGTTTAATAAAGAACTGTTCGCCGTTTTTAAAGGTTTCGGGGATTGCCGTTGCAATAAACAACTTTGCTTTCTTTGAGGGAGGAACATTCATTTCGTTCCTTTGTGTACGGATTGCTGTAATAGCCTCCATAACCTTTTTCATTTCTTCCTCTTCAACAGGGAAATTAAGGCTTTCCGTATATTTTGGGTAACTTTCCTTCATTATAGTTTCCCCGTCAGTATCATGAGGGATTGTCTGCCAAATTTCCTCTGTAATGAAAGGCATAAAGGGGTGGAGAAGTTTTAGAATTTTGTCAAGAACATAAATAAGAACCTGTCGGGCGTTTTGGGAAGTTTCGTCCTCGGTTTGAAGTCTTGCCTTACAAAGCTCAATGTACCAGTCGCAGTAGGTGTTCCAGATAAAGTCGTAAATCTTTGAGAGGGCTATGCCAAGCTCAAACTTTTCAAGATTTTCATTAACTTCCTTTGCCACATTGTTAAGAGTGCTTAAAATCCACTTGTCCTCTGTTTCAAGAACTTTTGGAAGTTTATTTTCCACGCTGTAATCATCTATATTCATATGAACGAAACGGCTGGCGTTCCAAAGTTTATTTGCAAAGTTTCGGCATGCCTCCACTCTCTTTTCGGAAAAACGCATATCGTTTCCGGGGGAATTTCCTGTTGCCAGAAACATTCTAAGTGCGTCGGCACCAAACTGGTCAATAATAAGCAGGGGGTCTATACCGTTGCCTAAAGATTTGCTCATTTTAACGCCGTTTTCGTCCCGTACAATACCGTGAATAAAAACTGTATCAAAGGGCTGGCTGTCCATTTGCTCAACAGAGCTGAATATCATTCTTGCAACCCAGAAGAAAATAATATCATATCCTGTAACAAGGGTGTTGGTTGGAAAGTAGTAGTCAAGCTCCGGCGTCTTTTCGGGCCAGCCAAGTGTTGAGAAAGGCCACAAAGCCGAACTGAACCATGTATCAAGGGTATCCTCGTCCTGGTGCAGGTGGGTATGTCCGCACTTTGGACATTCTGTCGGCGCAGTTTTAGCAACCGTTACCTCACCGCACTTTTGACAATAGTAGGCGGGGATTCTGTGTCCCCACCACAACTGACGGGAGATACACCAATCCTTTATATTTTCCATCCAATGGTAATAAATTTTATCAAAGCGTTCGGGAACAAACTTGGTTTTGCCCTGTTTTACGCAGTCAATAGCAGGGCCTGCAAGCTCCTGCATTTTAACAAACCACTGCATAGAAACCCTGGGTTCAACTGTGCTGTGACATCTGTAGCAGGTGCCCACATTATGGTCGTGATTTTCTATCCGTACAAGAAAACCTCCCTTTTCCAGGTCATTGACAATGGCCTTTCTTGCGTCGTACCTGTCCATACCTGCGTACTTCGGGTAATCCTCTGTGATTTTGGCGTCTTCTGTCATAACATTAATGACGGGAAGATTGTGCCTTAGTCCCACTTGGAAATCGTTAGGGTCATGGGCAGGTGTAATTTTAACAACGCCTGTGCCAAAGTCCACATCTACATAGTCGTCAGCCACAATGGGAATTTCTCTGCCCACAAGAGGGAGAGTAAGAGTTTTGCCTACAAGGTGGCGGTATCTTTCATCATTTGGATTAACAGCAACAGCAGTATCGCCCAGTAATGTTTCAGGTCTTGTGGTGGCAAGCTCCAGCCAGCCGCTGCCGTCTGTAAGAGGATAACGCAAGTGCCAGAAATGACCTGCCTGCTCTTCAAACTCAACCTCTGCGTCGGAAATTGAAGTACAACAATGGGGACACCAGTTTATAATACGCTCTCCCCTATAGATTAGGCCCTTTTCATAAAGGCGCACGAAAACTTCCTTAACAGCCTCTGAACAGCCTTGGTCCATTGTAAAGCGTTCTCTCTCCCAGTCGCAGGAAGAACCCATTTTCTTTAGCTGGGAAACAATCCTTCCGCCGTATTCCTTTTTCCAGTCCCATGCTCTTTCAAGAAAAGCCTCTCTGCCTATATCCTCTTTTGATAAGCCCTCCTTAGCCATAGCCTCAACAATTTTTGCCTCTGTTGCAATACTTGCATGGTCTGTACCCGGGAGCCAAAGGGCTGAATAACCCTGCATTCTTCTCCAGCGTATGAGAATATCCTGCAATGTGTTGTCCAGAGCGTGTCCCATATGGAGCTGTCCTGTAATATTTGGAGGAGGCATAACAATAGTATAGGGCTTTTTGTCCTTATCTATTTCTGCGTGAAAGTAGTTGCCTTTCAGCCAAAAGTCATATATTTTGTCTTCAACCTCTTTAGGGTTGTAGGCTTTTGCCATTTCTTTTGCCATTTTGTTTCATTCTCCTTCATAGCAAAGTCTATACCTAAATATTATCGCATTTGTGTAATAAAATGTCAACATAAAGAGAACAAAATGAAACCACAGAATTTTTAAAATTCTGTGGCAAGGATTGTATATACAGGTTTTTATCAAAGGTCTTTGGCTTTTGTATTGGGCCTTATGGACTGCCTTACCTTTTCCCTTTGGCGATTTTTCTTATAGCGGTAAAGAATATTGGTTGCCCATTCCCTATCTATTGTGAGAAATCCGTTAAGGTGTTTATCCTTGGTGGCAAGCTCCTCAACAATAGAAAGGCTTTTGCTGTAAATTTCCAGTCTTACTGACTGTATGTAGGGTTCCTTTTCCAAACCAATGAGAAAAGTAAAGCCCATAGTATTGCTTTCTCTGTCGTACATAGACAGATAGCCCTCTGTAACCTCTCTCAGTTTGAGTTTTTTTGCAACGCTTTCGCTTATGGCCAGCTTGGTCATTTCCACAGCCATATCGTCAAGTCCGTTTTCAAAGATGAACATTTTTTCACGGAAAGTGTTAAAGTCCGGTGCAAGTCTTTTGCGAATACCTACCAAATTCTTAAATTCCTCCTCAAGCTCATTGTCTGCAAGCTGGAAGCGGTCAATTTCCGGAATATGATATATCATAAAACGCTTTTGCATATCGTTATACAAAAGAGGATAGTTAAGCCTGACCTCATGGCCGCAGCTGTGACATCTCCAACGGAAAAGATTTTCCTCCAAAATTTCATTCCTTAAATGGGGGTTGTTTGTGGCGTTTACACTTGTATACAGCTTACCCTCAGTAATCTGATTGCACTTTGGACAAATTATTTCCTTAATTACAGTTTTCTGCACGGTGCAACCTCCTTAAAATTAATTTAAAATATCTGTATATAGTTTATAATAAATAAATTTTATAAGCAAGTAAATTTAAAAAAATA
Source organism: uncultured Clostridia bacterium (assembly GCA_947632335.1). Classification (GTDB taxonomy): domain Bacteria; phylum Bacillota; class Clostridia; order Oscillospirales; family Acutalibacteraceae; genus Ruminococcoides. The sequence continues at coordinate 899 of CANROX010000048.1, read as the reverse complement.
TATTGATTTTATTATAGAAATCTGCAATAATATAGTTGTATTAGGGAAAGAGGGGGTGCCGTTGTGGCATTTTTAGAAAATTTGGTTGACGGTATGGCAGTTGCAAAGGAAAAATTATCCGAAACCGCCGCCGCTATTCAGGAGAAAAATAAAAAGCTTTCTCAAATGAGAACTTTGAGAAATATAATGAAGAGAGAAAACGACATTATGACCCAGGCCTATCAGTCTTTGGGAAAGATTTTCTATAACAAAATGAGTGACAGAGAAAGGAAAGAATATTCTTTCTTCTGCGGTGTAATTGAAAACAGCAAGGAAAAAATAGAGAACGCCCATACAATGTATGTTGCATTGCAGAATGGTTCAAATCTTGAGGCCGGTAATGAGGGAACAATCCCTAATGAGGTTACTGTCGCCTGCTCCAACGAGGAGGAATATGCAAAGGTTTCCCCTAAAGTGTCTGACGCCGGCAAACCTAAGGAAAAACAGGCAGTTTCAGATGACAGCGACGAAGTAGCCCGCAAGGATTTATTCTGATTAATGGACCTATTTACCTTCCTATTTATATGCACCGTCAAGGGGTAGAGCCTTTGACGGTGCACTTTTTGTGATGAAAAAGAAAGAAAAATGTCAGAAAAAAGATAATTTACACAAATTACTTGTTGATAAAACATTGTCTTATTGATAGAATGTAGAATTGTAATGAGATAGAGCAAAATTTCTTTTATAGAATTATTATTTTTTAAAAAAGGAATACAATGTTATATGAGTTATAATATTAAAATGGGTACATATGACGAGAAAGCAAGGGTTAGTATGAGACTTGGATTAGATATAGGTTCAACAACAATAAAATGTGTTGTTCTGGACGATGACAACAAATTACTTTACAGTACATATGA
>CANROX010000047.1 GCA_947632335.1 uncultured Clostridia bacterium | reverse complement strand
ATATAGTGGTTATTATTGAAACATACTAAATATGTAGTTTTTGCATATATTTAGTGTTATTCTTATGTTTTGTTTTACCAATGTTTTTTTTAAACTGTTGCTTTTTTGAAAATTATGACTATAATTATAAGCATAAAATGGAATTTAAAAATAATAAATTTAATACATAAATAAATTTCCATTTTAACTTATTTATATAAAAATTTTTATTAAAAAGGAGAGATTAAATTATGAAAAAAAGATTATTGTCAACACTGTTAGCAAGTATAATGCTGCTTTGCTTTATTGTGCCGAGTGCAAATGCTGTATCTACCAATATAAAAGGTATTGGAGAAATAGTTGAAGTTGTCAACTATAACGGTTGGATTTGCAGAATTTCCGAAACAGGTGATGCAAGTATTGCAGGATATAGTGGGGATTCTACTAATGTAACCTTGCCAACATCTGTAAAAGGTCATAAAATTGTAGCTCTTTCATCTAATCTTCTTAGTGATAAGAATTTATTTGGAGGTAAAACAGGTGGCAATGTTACTTCTCTTACAATCCCAGATGTAAATGTCCCAATGGACTATCCAACTCTAAGACAATATTTTTATGATGCTTTTTCACAATCTACAAATCTAAAAGAAGTAACCATTGGTAGTATGTTTGCAACAGGGATTCCTTATATGTCCTTTAGATGGAGTCCAAATCTTAAAAAGGTAACTTTTACAGAAGACTTTACAAAGAAAGCATTAAGTGCCGGAAAATGTATTGTAGATGAATACTCTTTTGCAGATTGTCCATCAATTAAAACTTTTGAATTTCCTGAAGGAGTTACTGAGATTAGAGGAAAATCATTTGAAAATGATATGGTTGAGAATTTTATTTTCCCTACAACTGTGGATGAAGCTATATTGAGTGGTATGCTCATCTATGATTCTTCTATTGCTTGCATAAAAAATGTTGTTGTCAAAGGAGAAACCTCTTTAGTAAATGTTGATGGTGATGCTGTAGAATGTCTTAACAATCCAAATTTCTACTGTTCTCCAAATTCTCTTACACAGGAATTTGCAAATTATTTTGAACTGCATACTATAGATATAGGTTCAGTTAATATTGATGAGTTAGTAGAAAGCCTCTGGAAAGAAGACGAAAATCCCTCATCCAGTGACCCATCTTCGAGCGACCCATCTTCAAGCGACCCATCTTCAAGTGACCCATCTTCAAGCGACCCATCTTCAAGTGACCCATCTTCAAGTGACCCTTCTTCAAGCGACCCTCCTTCAAGCGACCCTTCTTCAAGTGAAGACCCTGCTTCCAGTAAAACTTCTGAAACCACTACTGTCCCGATAACTCCTGTAAAATATCAAAATGTAGGTACTCTTAATAAAACAATGTATGTAAAGTCATCTACAAGTGATTTTTCAATGGGTAAAGGTGTAACATATGTTTCAACTAACAAAAAAGTTGTAACTGTTGCAAGTAACGGTGTTATTAAGGCTGTTAAGCGTGGAAATGCTTATATTAAAATTTTAAACAAGAAAAACAATACTTCTGTATATGTTAGAGTAAAGGTAATCAACCCTAAACTCAATAAAACATCTGTTACTATTAAAAGAGGAAAGTCTTATACCTTAAAAATTACAGGTAAAGTTGGAAAAGCTAAGTTTTCATCATCCAACAAAAAGGTTGCAAAGGTAAATAAGAATGGCAAAATTACAGTTAAGAAAAAGGCTAAGAAAAACAAAACCGCTGTTATTTCAGTAAAGACAAATGGTGTTACACTTAAATGTAAGGTAAAAGTAAAGTAAAAAAGTAATAATTTTGAAAACCTCCACTGTTGTGGAGGTTTTTGTAGCTTAATATTAAATTAAGTAAGGTTTCTTTCGCCAATACACAGCATTGCGCACATACCTTGTCCCACATGACTCCCGATTATGGGGCCTATCTTCATAGTTTTTACATCTTTTACATATGGAGAAATCATTTCTTTTAGTTTCTCAGCCTTTTCCGGACATTCTGCATGGGCAACAAATACAGTCTGCTCTGAAAGATTTTTGCCATCCCTTTTAATCCTGTCAATAATGGTTGAAAACACCTTTGCATTACCTCTGATTTTACCTACCACAACAAGTTTTCCTTGGTTGTCAACAGAAATAAGGGGTTTAATTTGCAGGGCTTTGCCAAATGCTGCGGAGAGCGCACCAATCCTTCCGCCCTTTTTTAGCTGTTCCAGGTCATCAACAACAAACCAGTGGACAATCTTCATTTTTATTTCCTCAACAAAATTTATCATTTCATCAAAGGAAATTCCCTCTTTATATTTTAGTCCCGCCAAATATGCAAGATAACCCTCTCCGGCTGAGGCGCAAAGGGAGTCAATAACAGTAATTTTTCTTTCAGGATATTTTTCAAGTAATTCTTCCACCGCAATTTTGCAGGTATTATAACTACCGCTCATACCCGATGTAAAGCATATATATATAATATCCTTTCCCTCTTTAAGGCAGGGCTCAAAGTATTTTGCAAAGGTTCCGTATTGTACCTGTGCTGTCTTTGCCACAGCTCCGTTGGATAGGGCTGTATAAAAATCCTTAAATGACATTTCCCTACCGTCAAGGTAATGACTGTAGAACTTATCATCAAGAGAAAACTGCATGGGTATAATTTCAATGTGTAGCTCATTGGCAAGTTCAGGTGTTAAATCACAGGTTGAGTCGCTAAATAATTTATAGTCCATATTTCCCTCCAAGGTAATATTTAGTATTTCCATTTCATATTAATTTTAACAAAGGAAATTTTAAATGTCAACGGAGGATATAATGAATTGTAGTTTTTATGAATTAAGGCATAAGGAGGTAATAAATCGTTCAAACGGATGCAGAATAGGTTTTGTTGATGATTTAGAAATAGACGCTACCTGCGCAAAATTAAAGTCCTTAATAATATACGGCGGTTTTAGGTGTTTTGGTCTTTTCGGAAGAAAAAATGATTATATAATTCCCTGGGAGAATATTGGACTTATTGGAGAAGATACCATACTGGTAGACTGGAATGTACCCCCACAGGCACAAAAGAAATTTTTTAACGGATTTAAGCGTCGTCATAAGTAAAAAACCATAATTTAATCTATCTAAAAAGAAATTTTCTGTTGAAAAATTATTAAAGTTGTACTATAATAATAAGAGCATATCTACGCTTATGATGTATAAAAGAGGAATTACAATGAATATATTAGGCAAAAAGAAAATTTTAATTATATTTTTTGTAGCTTTTATAGCCCTCACACCTCTTGCATCCCTTTTTCCAAAGATAACAGCCCTTACAGAAACAGTTTACGAGGAGGAGAAAGGGAAAGGCTCTGTATCGGAAAATGAGTATCAGGGTGGAATGGGACAGGGAAATGCCTTTGATATGTTTGGAGAAGCGGTTGTTACAGAACCCGAGGTTACTGTTCCCCAAAAAAGTACAACGGAATCCCCCACAAAACAGTATGAGGTTGCTGTAAAGAAAAATGACAGAACTCCCACACAGGCCGGTTCACAGGAAAACATTGTTACAACTATAGCCTATACTACCCTAAGCTATGAAAATGTAGGAAAAAACCAGGATATAAAGGGTACAAAACTTCGTACACTTCCACAACCCTCTGAATCATCAAAGAAAAGCCAGTTTTCCGCAGGTTATCTGATAGCTATAAAAAATCCGGACCCCAATTACAGTTATAACGGTATGAAAGTGGAAATGACAGACAAAGATTTGGATATTGCCGGCAGACTTGTTATGGGGGAGGCAGGTTCAATGGGATTTTACGGTTGCTGTCTTGTTGCACAGGCTATCAGGGATACATATTATTATGCAGGTTTCAAATCGGTTGACGCTGTACGAAAGGGTTACGGCTATGACGGAAGCATTAAGCACAAGCCTAATGAAGCTGCTAAAAAAGCTGTAAAATATATTTTACAGCAGGGACATTCGGCAGTACAACACAGACTGCTATACTTTTATAATCCAAGACTTTGTGAGAGTAAATTTCACGAAAGGCAGGATTATATCCTTACATACAAGGATGTAAGATTTTTTGATAAATAAAACTTTTAAATCAAGTGTTTTTCTTATAAAACACTTGATTTTTATATTTATATATGGTAAAATATTTCTCGCATTACGCACGTGAATGTTAATCATCTTGGTGAGTTAGTGTACTTATGGTGATTAAATCAATAACATTTACGGAGGATATAACCTAAGGAGGAATAAAAATGGCAGTAGTTTCTATGAAACAGCTACTCGAAGCAGGTGTGCATTTCGGACACCAGACAAGAAGATGGAACCCTAAAATGGCTGAATACATCTTCACAGAAAGAAACGGTATCTATATTATTGATTTACAGAAAACCGTTAAAAAGCTTGATGAAGCATATAACTTCATTAAAGAAATTTCAACAGAGGGCAAGAGCGTTCTCTTTGTTGGAACAAAGAAACAGGCTCAGGATTCCGTAAAGGAAGAGGCATTAAGAGCAGGAGCTTACTATGTAAACGCAAGATGGCTCGGCGGTATGATGACTAACTTCACAACAATCAGAAGAAGAGTTAATCGTCTTAAACAGCTCCGTGCTATGGAAGAGGACGGTACATTTGACCTTCTTCCAAAGAAAGAGGTTATTAAGCTCAACCTTGAAATTGAAAAGTTGGAGAAATTCCTTGGCGGTATTAAGGATATGGAACAGCTCCCGGGAGCACTCTTTATTATTGACCCGAGAAAAGAAAGAATTGCAGTTGCAGAGGCAAAGAAGTTAAATATTCCTATTGTAGCTATTGTTGATACAAACTGCGACCCGGATGAAATTGACTATGTTATCCCCGGAAACGACGACGCTATTCGTGCAGTAAAGCTTATTGCCGGTGCAATGGCTAACGCTGTTATCGAGGGCAGAGAGGGCCAGATGGGTGCCGCTGAAGTAACCGAGGAAGAAACAACAGAAGAAGAATAATTATTATTTAGATTTATTTTCTTTTACTATATGAAAGGAATGATATAAATGGCATCATTTACAGCAAAAGATGTTAAGACACTGAGAGAACAGACCGGCTGCGGTATGATGGACTGTAAAAAGGCACTGGTAGAAGCAGACGGCGATATGGATAAGGCTGTTGACTTTTTAAGAGAACAGGGCCTTGCAAAAGCTGCCAAAAAGGCAAGCAGAATTGCCGCTGAGGGTATGGCTTTTGCTATGACAACAGATGACAACAAGAAAGGCGTTGTCATTGAGATTAACGCAGAAACTGACTTTGTTGCTAAAAATGAAGATTTCAGAAATTTTGTAAAGACCTGTGCACAGACAGTTATTGACAATGCTCCTGCTGATGTAGACGCACTTATGCAGTGCAAGGCATCAGGTACAGATAAGACTGTAGCTGAACTTCTACAGGAAAAAATTCAGGTAATCGGCGAAAACATCAAGCTCCGTCGTTTCAAGCTCATGGAGGGTGCTTGCGTTGCTTATGTTCATGCAGGCGGTGTAATCGGTGTCCTTGTAAACTTTGATACAGATTTAGCCGACAAGGCTGAATTTGTGACATACGGCAAGGATATTGCGATGCAGATTGCGGCTCTTAACACACCTTACCTTAAAAAGGAAGATGTTCCCGCTGATGTTCTTGAACACGAAAAGGAAATTATGAAAGCCGAGGTTATTAACTCTGGTAAGCCGGAAGCTATTGCTGATAAGATTGTTATGGGTAAGATTGGCAAGTATTATAAAGAAAACTGCCTCCTTGACCAGGCTTTTGTTAAGGAAAACAAGATTTCTGTTCAGCAGTACACTGATAAAACAGCTAAGGAGCTTGGCGGTTCTATCGCAATCAAGGAATTTGTCCGCTTTGAAAAGGGCGAAGGTCTTGAAAAGAGAAATGATGATTTTGCAGCAGAGGTTGCAGCAGCCGTTAAGGGTTAATTAAAATTATTTGGAGTGGCTTACTGCCACTCCTTTTTATAAAAATACACTTTAGTGGTTTAAAGTTTTAAATGAACAAAATTTTTCTTGATTTATTTATAAAATAGTGTTACAATCTATTAGAATGATATAGAAGTATTAGAAAAGAGGAGATTTAAGTGGCACAAAAGGGTAACCTTTTAACAGTGAGAAAAGACCTTAGAGTGGTGGACGCAACAATTCGTGACGGCGGTCTTTGTAACGATTTTAGATTTGAGGATAAATTTATTAAGGATTTATACAAGGCAAATATTAGGGCCGGTGTAGATTATATGGAATTTGGCTACAAGGCATCTAAGGAAATATTTAAAGAAGAAGATTTCGGCAAGTGGAAATTCTGTAATGATAATGATATCAGGGAAATTGTAGGTGACAATAATACTGATATGAAAATCGCCGTTATGGCTGATGTAGGAAGAACGGATTTTAAAAATGATATTATCCCTAAGAACGAAAGCCCCATTGACCTTATAAGAGTTGCTACATATATTAACACAATTCCTGCTGCTGTAGAAATGATTGAGGATGCGGCAAGAAAAGGTTATGAAACAACAATTAATATTATGGCGGTTTCAAAGGCAAAGACAGAGGATATTGTTTCTGCCCTTGACATTCTTGGCCAGACCCCTGTCAATGCCTTTTACATTGTGGACAGCTATGGTTCTCTTTATCCCGAACAGGCTCGTCATCTTGCGGAACTTTACACAGAAAAGGCTGAACAATATGGCAAGGTTTCCGGTATTCACGCCCATAACAACCAACAGCTTGCCTTTGCCAATACCATTGAGGCTATGACGCAGGGTGTTAGCTTTCTTGACGCTACAGTTGACGGAATGGGCAGAGGTGCAGGTAACTGTGCATTGGAACTTTTGCTTGGTTTTCTTAAAAATCCTAAGTACAGGGTTGAGCCTATTCTCAAGGTGATTGAAAATCATACCCATAAACTCAAAGAAAAGGGCGTTAAATGGGGTTATGATATTCCCTATATGCTTACAGGTCAGTATAATACTCACCCCCGTCCTGCAATTTCATTTGTAAAGGAAGACAGGAAAGATATTTACAACTTTTCAAATGAGTTATACGATATTATAAACAGCTGATTTTTACCCACACATTTTGTGTGGGTATTTTTTTAGAAAGTTAAAACAACAATCAAAATCCAATAGAAATGTATATCAAAAAACACATTCTAAAACAGACTTATTCTTTTTACTAAATTAACCTGTTTTACCTTTACAATATGACAAAAATAGGGTATAATTATCCTGTATAAAAATACTATCGTGGATAGGAGCGTGCAAATTAATGAAAAATAAATATAGAAGAGTTTTACTGAAACTTTCAGGTGAATCTTTGGCAGGCAAAGAGGGTAAGGGTATAAACTTTGATATTGTGGAATCTTTCTGCAAGGCTATTAAAACCTGTGTTGATGACGGTATAGAAGTTGCAATAGTTGTAGGCGGCGGTAACTTTTGGAGAGGAAGGTCATCGGGGAAAATGGACAGAACCAGAGCCGACCATATGGGTATGCTGGCTACAGCTATTAACGCACTTGGCGTTGGGGATACCCTTGAACAGGCAGGAGTTCCCGTAAGGGTTATGACAGCCATTACAATGCGACAAGTTGCAGAACCCTATATCAGAAACAGGGCAGTACGCCACCTTGAAAAGGGCAGAGTTGTAATTTTTGGCTGCGGCACAGGCAATCCTTTCTTTAGTACAGATACGGCGGCAGCACTTCGCGCCGTTGAAATTGACGCAGATATTATTATGAAGGCTACTATGGTTGACGGAGTATACGACAGTGACCCTAAGAAAAATCCCAATGCTAAGAAGTATGACAGAGTTTCCTATGATGAGGTATTGGCAAACAACCTTGCGGTAATGGATAGTACGGCGGCTTCACTCTGCAAGGATAATAATATGCCGATACTTGTTTTCAGTGTTGACGAACCTATGAATATTTATAAAGCTGTTTGTGGCGAAAAAATAGGCACAATCTGCAATTAACGACAGTAATTATTTTTGTGTTATTTAACGGAGGGTAATATGGATAATATAATTAAATCAACAAAAGACAGAATGCAGAGAAGAATTGAACATCTTGAAACAGAATATTCTTCAATCAGGGCAGGCAGAGCCAATCCGGGTGTACTTGATAAGGTAACAGTCAACTATTATGGAACTCCGACGCCTGTTAATCAGGTTGCGTCGGTTTCTATTGCTGAGGCAAGAACCCTTGTTGTTCAGCCGTGGGATGTTTCCCTTTTAAAGGATTTGGAAAGGGCAATTCAGATGTCCGATATTGGTATTAACCCACAGAATGACGGTAAGGTTATCCGTCTTATTTTCCCGCCCCTTACAGAGGAAAGAAGAAAAGATATTGTTAAGGAAATCAGCAAAATGGCTGAGGATACCAAGGTTCAGATCCGTAATGCAAGAAGAGATGCCATTGATAAAATTAAGGCTCTTAAAAAATCCGGAGATATAACCGAGGACGACCAAAAGGACGGCGATAAAAAGATTCAGGACGCTACTGATAAGTTTGTTAAGGAAGTAGATGTTCTGGCTGAAAAGAAAAAGAAAGAAATAATGGCAATCTGATATGGCAATCTTTAAAAAAAAGAAAGAGTACACGATTGATGATATTATTCTGCCGGAGCATATTGGCATAATTATGGACGGCAACGGCAGATGGGCAAAAAAAAGAGGTCTGCCACGGAGTGCGGGTCACTCTGCCGGTGCAAATAATTTTAGAAAAATAATTAGGTATTGCAGTGATATAGGCATAAAATATCTAACAATGTATGCCTTTTCAACGGAAAACTGGAAACGTCCCAAAGATGAAGTTAATTCATTAATGAAACTTTTTAAGCAGTATCTTGAAGAGGCTCTTAGGGATTTTAAAGACGATACAATAGTCTTAAAATTTATTGGTGATACTACCGCTTTCAGTGATGATATCCAGGCTCTTATGAAAGACGCAGTAGAGGGAAGTAAGGATAGGGACGGTATGGTTCTCAACCTTGCTATGAACTACGGCGGCAGAAGTGAGCTTGTTATGGCGGCAAAAAATATTGCAAATAAAGTTAAAAGGGGAGAAATTCTGCCGGAAGATATTGATGAAAAAATGATTTCTGATAATATCTACACAGCGGGTCAGCCTGACCCTGATTTAATTATCAGACCCTCAGGTGAATACAGAACTTCTAATTTTCTCCTTTGGCAGTCGGCATATTCCGAGTATGTAATAATGGATAAGCTATGGCCGGATTTTGATTTTAACGATATGAATTATGCCCTTATAGAATATGCAAAAAGAAACAGAAGATTTGGCGGAGTGTAGGAGAGTATAGGTATGAAAACAAGAGTAATTTCCGGTATAGTTGGCGGAGCGGTAATAATTGCAATTTTGCTTCTCAGCCAGTTTATTACACCATTTATTACAACAGTCATTCTTTCACTTTTATGTGCCTTAATGGTCAGTGAAGGTCTTATGGCTAAAAAACTGCTTAACAATTATAAAATAAGCGCTATTTGTCTTGCTTTTGCCTTTGCACTTCCAATGGTATCATTTACAAACTTCTGGTTTGTCACATTTTTTGTATATATGGCAGCAATGCTTTTTGTAATGGTGTTTTTCCACCAGGGAATACAGCTTAGTGACATTACATATGCCTTTTTTATAACCATGATAATTTCCACAGGCGTTGCCTGTCTCACTAATATGACCACATCATACCCGGCATACTGTGCATTTTTCGCTGTACTGATTTTGGGTATTCCGTGGGGTGCAGACGCAGGAGCTTATTTTGTGGGTGTTAAGTACGGCAGGCACAAGCTGTCCCCAAATATCAGCCCCAAAAAGACGGTTGAGGGTGCTTTGGGAGGTATTGTTTCCGGAATTATCTGCGCCCTGCTTTTCGGACTTATTTTCAATTTTATTTTCGGATATACATACATTAACTATGGTGCGCTTATCGTTATCGGTATAATCAACACACCCCTTTCGATGCTGGGTGACCTTAGTTTCTCCATTATTAAGAGAAATCTTGGTATTAAGGACTATGGCAATATTATTCCGGGCCACGGCGGTATGCTTGACCGCTTTGACAGTGTTATTATTACAGCACCCCTGGTTTATGTTGTATCATTATTTACAATTATTATTATCTAAGAGGAAACAATGGTTAATACAATATCAATCTTAGGTTCTACAGGCTCAATCGGCACACAGGCTCTTGATGTTGCCAGAAAACTCAACTTAAATATATGTGCCCTCACTGCACATAGTAATACTGATATTTTAGAACAGCAGGTAAGAGAGTTTAAACCCTCTTTTGCCGTTGTCTTTTGTGAGGATAAGGCAAAGGATTTCAGACTTAAAATAGCTGACACAAATACAAAAGTTCTTTCGGGTATGGACGGACTTATTCAGGCGTCTACAGCAGATGGAGCAGATATGGTACTAAACTCGGTAGTTGGTATGGTTGGACTTCTTCCGACGCTAAGCGCCATTAATGCCGGTAAGGATATTGCCCTTGCCAATAAGGAAACTTTGGTGGCAGGCGGGCAGCTTGTTATGAACGCCGTAGAGGCAAACAGAGTCAATATGTATCCGGTTGACAGTGAACATTCGGCAATATTCCAGTGTATGCAGGGTATGAATGATAAAAAAGAGCTTAAAAGGCTCATTCTGACTGCCTCCGGAGGCCCTTTTTTCGGAAAAACTGCTGATGAACTTAAAGATGTAACACTTAAAGATGCTCTGAACCACCCAAACTGGTCAATGGGAGCAAAAATTACAATAGATTCTGCCTCTATGATGAATAAAGGTCTTGAGATTATAGAAGCAAGCTGGCTATTTGATATGCCACAGGATAGGATTGATGTTGTGGTACACAGGGAGTCTATTATACACAGTATGATAGAATTTACAGACAATTCTGTTCTGGCACAGCTTGGACAACCTGATATGCGTATTCCAATTCAGTACGCTATTACCTATCCCAACAGGTATGAAAGTCCTGTTAAACCTCTTGATTTAACAGAAATTTCAAATCTTAGCTTTTATAAACCGGACTACAAAACATTTAAGTGTCTGTCCGCCTGTAAGAAGGCTATTGAAATGGGAGGTTCGGCTCCTGCAATAGTCAACGGTGCAAATGAAGTTGCAAACCGTATGTTTAGGGACGGAAAGATAAAATTCCTTGAAATTGGGGAATTAGTAACAGAGGCACTTCATAATGTAGAGAAGAAAGAGATAAAGAGTGTAGACGATGTCCTTTTTGCGGATAAGTCTGCAAGACAGTATGTAATTGATGCTGTCGGATAATTGGAGGAGATTAAAATTAGTTCAGTTTTAACAACTATAGCACTGATAGTTATTGGTGTTCTTTTATTTGAATTGATTATATTCATTCATGAGTTTGGTCACTTTATAACAGCAAAGAAAAGCGGAATTAAAGTAAATGAATTTTCCCTTGGTATGGGACCGAAAATATTTTCCTTTGGAAAGGGAGAAACTAAGTATTCACTTAGGATTTTTCCCATTGGCGGTTTTTGTGCCATGGAGGGGGAGGACCAGGAGTCCAGTGAACCCAGGGCATTTAACAACGCCAAGGTGTGGAAAAGAATGATTGTCATAGTTGCAGGAGCATTTATGAACATTGTTCTCGGTCTGGTGCTTATGTTTGTTATAGTTGTTCAGCAGGACGCCTACGGTTCAACCAGAATTTCTTCTTTTCCTGTTTCCTCATATTCAGCCAATACAGGACTGAAAACTGGAGATGTAATAAAAGAAATAGATGGTTACGGTATTTCCGACAGTATGGATTTTAATTATCCGATTTCTACTTCGGAGCTTAAAGAGGTTAAGGGCAACACTCTGGAAATTTATAAGGAAGATTGTTGCACCTTACTTTATAATCAGACTGTAGAAGTTATTAAAGATAAAAAACTTGATGATGAAACAATTAATAAACTGGACGCTTTAATAAAACAGGGAGCATCTAAAATTAATGAAGTTTCTAATAAAAATTCTGCAAAAGAATTATATAATCAATATTCAAAATTAATATACGAAACCTGCGGCGTAAAGGATTATAAAATTGAAGAAATACAGGTAAAGGAAACAAGAAAAAGGTATATTTCGGATATTGTGGTGGAGCGTGACGGTAAAGAGATAACTTTAAATGATGTTCAGTTCTTCACCTATGCCACTCCTGAGGGTGATATAAGAGTGTCTTTGGACTTCTATGTTGAACCCATTGAAAAGACCTTTGGCTCTGTCATAAGTCAGACCTTTAAGCAGACAATATCCACCTGTAAAATGGTATATGCAAGCCTGGGAGGACTTCTCACCGGTAAATTTGGATTTAAGGATATGTCAGGTCCTATAGGTATAGCGTCGGCTGTTACAGAAGTAGCCTCCAAAAGCCTTGAAACCAGTTTTATGTCTGCCGTAAACAGTATTATCTATGTAATGATGATAATTACCGTCAACCTTGGTCTTTTCAATATGCTGCCGTTCCCTGCCCTTGACGGGGGAAGATTTGTATTCCTTATCATAGAGGCAATACGGGGAAAATCCGTACCCAGGAAGGTGGAAGGTATTGTAAACGGAATTGGTATGGCGCTTCTCATAATTTTAATGATAGTTATAGCGTTTAGCGATGTGTTTAAAATAATAGGGTGATTTTATGTCAAGTAAAAAGCAAGTAAAAGCAGGAAATGTTCCCATAGGCGGTGGGGCAAAGGTTGCTATTCAGTCTATGCTCAATATACCTGCACATAATATAGAGGACAGCATAAAACAGGCAAAGGCTCTTGAAAATGCAGGGTGTGACATTGTAAGGGCGGCAGTACCGGATATGCAGGCTGTAAAGCTGATTTCTGCCCTCAAAGAAAATATAGGCATACCTGTTGTGGCAGATATTCACTTTAACTATAAGCTTGCCCTTGAATCAGTTGCGGCGGGCGTTGATAAAATTCGTATAAATCCGGGAAATATTGGTGATGACAGCAAGGTTAAGGCAGTTGCAAATGCCTGCGCAAATAATAATATTCCCATTAGAATAGGTGTGAACTCCGGTTCTCTTGAAAAGTCTATTCTCGAAAAGTATGGAAGTCCCACACCACAGGCACTGTGTGACAGCGCTCTTTATCACGCCTCTTTACTTGAAAAATTTGACTTTGACAATATTGTACTTTCTATGAAAAGTTCTTCGGTAAAAAATATGGTGGAGGCATACCAGCTTGCCTCAAAGCACTGTGACTACCCTCTCCATTTGGGAGTTACGGAGGCAGGTACAGAGAGAATGGGTATCATTAAGTCAGCGGCAGGTA
>CANROX010000046.1 GCA_947632335.1 uncultured Clostridia bacterium | reverse complement strand
CCTCATCGCCGTTGCAAACTACATATTTTTCCGGCTCGGTCTGCTTTAAAACCTGCGCCCATTTCCTGCCTGTGGGAAATCCGCCGCCTCCTCGTCCACGAAGGGAGGAATCTGTAATCTCCTCAATTATCTCCTTTGGCGTCATATCAAAGAGAGCCTTTGCCACAGCCTGGTAGCCGCCCTCGGCAATATATTCTGTAATTGACTCAGCATTAATTTTACCGCAGTGTTCAAGTGCAACTCGGGTCTGATTTGCATAGAAAGGTATTTTTTCCTGAATTTCATATGGTTTGCCGTCATTATCGTGATAGACAAGCCTGTCAATTACTTCATCATTAAGAATAGTTTTTTCAATAATTTCTTCGCAGTCGTCAACACTGACTTTTGTATAGAGAAGTCCTGACGGTTCAATACGAACCAATGGTCCTTTCTCACAAAAGCCGTGACAGCCTGTTTTTTTAACACCTACTGAATCTCTGTCAAGGTCCTTTTCCAGCTTAACAACACAGTTAATATTTTTTTCGGTCATAATATCAATGAGTCTTGAGAAGATGTTGAGAGAACCTCCGGCTACACAGCCTGTACCACCGCAGACAAGAATTTGTTTTGTCTGGTTGGCAAGATAGCGTGAGTACTCTTTTCTTTTCTGGTCAAGCTCTTGTCTTGTACGAATTTGCATCATTAGACTTCAGCTCCTTTCAGTTCCTCAATTAATGCTCTGGCCTTGTCCGGCGTCATAGCAGGGTGTACCTCGTCGTTGACTGTACAGGCCGGGGCAAGTCCACAGGCACCAAGGCAGGATACCGTTTCTACAGTGAAGAGCATATCATCTGTAGTTGGCTTTTCAGCAGTAACGCCAAGTACTTTCCTAAACTCTTCAAGAACAGGAACGCTTTTACGAACATGGCATGCTGTACCGTCACAGATTTTAATAATATACTTACCCTTTACGTCAAGAGAGAAATTCTCATAAAATGTAGCAACTCCGTAGATTTTTGCCTCCGGAAGATTTAATTTCTTTGAAATATACTTTAGACATTCCTTTGGCAGATAGTGATAAAGCTTTTGAATGTCCTGCATTATTGCAATTAATAATGTTGGGTCATAACTATGACTTTCAAGGATTTCGTCAATAGCTTTTACTTCTTCTGGTTTCATAAAAATCTCCTTTCATTTTTAAAATAAAACCACACACTGTGATTGTAACATAAAATCCGATAAAACTCTACAAAAAACTATAAAAAAATTAAAATAACTGTGAAGATTAGACAAGGCAAACTATAATTCTTTAAAATAAATATAAAAAGTTTTATTTATATATCTTATATATTATTTGTAAAGGCTTTTTATGAAGAAAGGGGCAGTGTAAAAAACACTGTCCCTAAGCTATATGGTATTTATTTTGTTTTGTTGTGTAGCTTTTTAAGGCATTTCTTATCAAAAGAAGGATTAAAAGCATAGAAGTTTTTGCTGTCAAGTCTGTCAGTCAAAATTCTCAGGGTTTCTCCAAATCTCTGATAATGCACAACTTCGCGTTCACGCAAAAATCTAATTGGGTCAATAACATCAGGGTCATCGCAGAAACGCAGTATATTGTCATAGGTGGTTCTTGCCTTTTGCTCCGCTGCCATATCTTCGTGAAGGTCAGTTATGGGGTCGCCCTTAACCTGCATTGAGGCGGCGGTATAGGGCATACCGCTTGCAGATTGAGGATATATGCCTGTTGTATGGTCAACAAAGTAATCCTCAAAACCTGCCTCTTTAACCTGTTCTTCCGTAAGTCCCTTGGTTAGCTGGTAAACAATAGAACCTATCATTTCAAGATGTCCAAGTTCTTCAGTACCTATATCTGTCAGTGTGGCTTGCAATTCCGGGAAAGGCATTGAAAAACGCTGGCTCAGGTATCTGAGAGATGCCCCTAACTCACCGTCAGGACCACCATACTGCAAAAGCGATAATAATATTAAATTTGATTTTATATTTATTAAAAATTACTTCCTCTTGTTATAATTTCACTCCACAGTACAGGGCCTACGGAGCCGTTTTGTTCAAGTCCTACCTGTCCCTGCAAGGCTATTACTGCTTGTCGCGTTGCCTCGTCAAAATCTCCGTTTACTGTAATATTGGGGATAGAGGGGTCATTCTGTGCAATTTTATCAAGATATGTTTGAAGGGTTCTGACAGCACTGCCCGTATCTCCAAAAGATAAAAATCTTCCCGGATATGGCTCTCTGATAAACTCCTGATAATTTGACGGCAAATCATTGACTATCTGATTATATGCCTGTTGGAGCTTATTCCATGTTTCTCTGCCCACAGCTCCGTCAATGTCCAGTCCGTATTCATTCTGAAATGTAAAAACAGCATCAAGAGTTTGCTGGTCGTATACTCCCGTAATTGCAATAGGAGGCAGGTTAGGCAGAAAGTATCCCAGGAAGGCAAGATAATACTGTAATGTACTTACCCCGACGCCGGAATCTCCAAGACCCAGAGCCTCAGGAAATTGTCTTTGGGTTTCTGCTATTGTCAGTCCTTCGCTTGTAAGTTCCGAAAGCCCCTTTACACCGGCATATATTTCCTTTAGCTTATACCAGGTTGCCTTACCTACAATTCCGTCAGGGGTAAGGTTAAAAATTTGCTGGAATGCTTTTACGGCATTTTCTGTTTCCAGGTCATATGCGCCTGTATCACCCTGAATTGTGGGAATGGCGGGGTAGTTCATTGCAATTCGGTTAAGTTCTCGTTTTATAGTCAGCACATCTTCGCCGAAAAAACCTCTCCTCAAAGCTGCTCCCGGGTAGGAGGGTATATTTCTTCCCACTCGTGCGTTATACACAAGATTAATATCGTTTCCGTAGTAGTACCTTAAAATCTCCAAGGGGGTTAATCCCTGGTTAGCCAGTTCCACCGTACCCCATTGGGAAAGACCGGGACAGGTGCTTCGCACGCCGTCGCAGTACTGGGCAAAGAAAGGTTCAACGCTTCCCTCACGAACAAGATAATCATTAAAAATATCGTCAACAATTTGGCTTATATTTTCAAATATATCCCTGCCCTCAACAAAATAGTGGTCGTACTGAGTACTGTTTGTAACATCAAAGTCGTAGCCCCTGCTTCTGTAATATTCTGTGTATACCCTGTTCAGGGTGTATGAGATTTGGGCGAGAATATTTGCCCTAATGGCATTTTCCGGCCATGTAGGGAAAATTTCACTGGAGGCTACATTTTTAATATATTCGGTAAAGGGGACGGTTACATTTTTTGCTGGTTCATTGGGTCTGCCGAGATGTACTGTTATTGTTTCGGGAATAAAGGGAAGTGCCATTATCCAACCCCCCCTGCGGGAAACAAAGGAATCAGGTCAACGGATAAAATACTTCCTACCTTGTTATATATAGTTGCAATTAAATTTTCCTGTCCGATAAAGGAGGGGTGTGATACAGACACTATATAATCAACTCCGCTTCCGCCTGCTGTGGAAGAGCTTTGAGATTCCGCCGTAGGGTTAGCCGGCAAAATTATATCGGATACAATGCCTGAATTATTTGTAATATAACGATATAGCACATAACGATTCCCATTATGATTTCTGGCAACCTCTACTAATGCTCCCTCTATAGGGAAGTTTCCCTTTCCGGTAGATACCTGTACTTTTAAATTACCTAAATTAGGATAACGCTCAATTATCCTGTTTCTTACAGCGTTATTTCTTGTATTGTCTGCTTCTATATTGTTGTGTTTGCTATACATATTAGGGTTACTACTGCCATAGTTTGTTCCGTTATTATTACTTTGAGTATTATTTTCAGTGCTATCTGCCATATGCACACCAACCTTTCCATAGTATATTTCATTTTATGCCCCAAAAATTAAATTGTTATAAAAGTGATAAAAACAGAGGTTTATTTAATCACATAAAAAGCCGCAATCCCGTTTTAGGATTGCGGCTTATGTTATTTTTTATTATTTTGTCTTTACTGATAAAGTATTTGTAAAACTGCTGTAAATCTTTTTTCCGCTAAGATTTTTGTATGTGCGTATTCTTACAAAATATTTGGTCTTTGCCTTTAAACTTTTTACGGTGCAGGATGTTTTGCTGCTGACGGAAACTGTCACAACTTTTTTAGATTTAAAATTACTCCTTGTACTGTACTGGATTTCGTATCCGGAGGTTTCCTTTGACTGTTTTTTCCACTTTGCAACAAATGATTTTGACTTTGGAGTCAATTTTGAAATCTTAGTAGGTTTAGGGCAAATTTTAAAGCTAAGGGTTTTACTTCCTGAGTAGTTGCCCCTAAAGGAAACTTTTACAGAATAGTTTCCTACGGATTTTCTGTTTTTACTGTAGCTAAGGGTATAATCAGTACCCTTTTTAAGTGCTTTTCCTTTGCTGTCCTTTACAGTAACAGCAGGGGTAATTACCTTGCCTGTATAGGTATAGCTAGTTTTTGCAATCTTAATTACAGATGGTTTATAAATTGTACTTGAATTTTTGATACTGTTACAATCGGCGCACTTGGTTACAACAGAACCGTTTGCTGAAAGAGTTGCTTTCTTTACAGTTGTTTTGTAGTTATGGTTTGTAATAATATCTGCTGTGGCTTCACCTGTAAAGTTATTAATACCCTTTACTGTAATGCTGTTTGTACCGTAGTTTACAGTATAGTTGACGCCCTCATAAAGTTCCATACCATTATATGAAACATTTACTTTGGTTTCTGCGTCTTTGCAATTTCTTTCCACTTTAATTGTGCAATTCTTTATATCAACATCAGGTACAGTAAGTACAATTCCGTCAATGGCAGTAAGCCAGGTAATTCCGGAGCCACGCCTTACCGTAAGCGGGTTCAGTACCACTGAATATGCGTTGAGTATAGAAATGTCCCCAACGCTTTCCACTACGGTACCTAAATCGCTTATAGCATAGTTGGTATCATCATGTGTACCCACATACACCATTGTGTGACCGCTAAAATATAGAAGTGTGCCTGCGGGCATAGTTTTTATTAAATTCTTTTTATCAGTATCGCTCATAGCAGACACATCAATGTGGGTGTTAGGTATCATCTGCTGCCAGGTTGTATTACGGGGTAAGTCAAAGCCAAAACATCTGTAAATCATTCTTGTATAAAGAGAGCAGTCCATTGAGTCCAGCATACCGCCCCAGCCGTATCGGTTGCCAAGGCAGGAAAAAGATACATTTAAAAGATTTTTCTGGGTAAATGGAAGAAATCCTGTACTGACACTGTTGTGCTGTGAGATAAGGGCAGGTTTCTTTTCGTAATTGCCTTGGCTGTCCCTTACAGGCAGGTATACAACATAATTATTCCAAGTGTTTCTTTCTCCAACGAGGGCAGGCATTTCATTAGTTGGAACAAGTTTTAAAATTGTACCTATGGTTAATTTAACCTCAGAGGCATAGGGAGTGAAAACAGACTTTTCAGTTACAATCTTGTCCTGTGTAACCACAATAAAATCATCAGAATTAATATTTACCTGCCAACTGTCAAGCCACTGTGCCTTATCCTTGCAGATTGCAAGGTTATTGCCGTTGACCCAGCCTGTGCATATGGATGATATGCAGTAGTAAAATGTTTCGCCTTTAATTTCACACTTTTGCCTTATAACTACCGGCTCGTTGACAGAAAGGGCAGAAACTTGAAATTCGTCGTCTGTATCATCTGGGGAATAACCTGTAATTCCGTTGATGGGATAGGAACGCATTTCCGCATATTTCGTGCATATGCCGTATATATTATTCATTTCTCCGCTATATGAAGTGGTATTAATTGCCTCCCTTATTGCGGAAAAGTAGCTGTCATTATCTATAAGTTCTCCGTCTATATAGAGCTCGCTTCCCGGAATTGAGAAAGAGGCAAGTGCGTCACTAAGACTGTCTGCGTCAAAACTTTCCGACATCTTTGAAAGGTCTATGTTCATATTGTCCTCCTGTGTATAGGAGTCCTGTGTTACCTTTTCAATCTGTTCAGGCCTCATAAGCACTTTATTTTCATCGGGCAAAGCCTTGTCATACCAGTATGACGGTTCAGTCATTTCATCAGTTACACCATATGGGTAGGTAATGTTGCCCTTAGCCGAATAGGAAAGGGAGGTGAATACTGTGCTTGTCAGAATAGTAAGTATAAGTACTGCTGTAATTATCTTTTTCATAATTACCTCCTTGTTTTATATTTCTTACAAATCCATGCTAACATTATGCAAATGAATTGTCAAACCAAGTGTATCACTTTTTTAGGGTTCACTCAACAAAAATAAAGGATTTACCAAATATTATACAGGGACTATGTATGGTTGTAATATATAAATGCCCGGAAATACAGAGAATAAATTATAAGACTTTTGGAAACCAGGTTTTCAGCAGTAAAAATATATATCAACAGAGTTTAAGGTTTTGTTGTAGACTATTTCCCTGATAAAGGACTTGAGAAGTTCATTTTTTTCCCTTTCGGAAATTTTTTCTGATTTAAGTTGTAATATTAAAATTTTTTTCTTTTCACAAAGTGTTTTGGAATTATTTTGTGCAGACATATGTGGGGGTGTAATTTTATTTTTTAAAATTGAGATTTCTTCCAGCACCTTTTGTTTTCTATCCCTATATTGGGAAAGTGAATATGCTCCGCTCTCATATGCCTCCTGTATTCTTTCTATTTTTGCCATTTCTCCCTTTATCAGCAAATCTACATCCATTTCTGTGTATCTTGGATGATAATTATTTTTTGTAAGTGTAAAGCTATCGCTATTAAACTGCTTTTCAATTAAACTTAAAACAATATCATTAAGTATGGAAAGAGAAATATAATGGGATACCCCGCATTTACCGTGGGAATAATTAATACATTGCAGACTGTTGTTACTCCCAAGTGAAAGTTTTCCTCCGCAACTGGAGCATTTTACAAGACCTTTCAGCATATAGTCTTTACTGCCTTTTCTGTCAGTGGTGTGGGGCGGGTATTTACTTTTATTTTGAGCCAATTTTTTTTGTGCCTCGGTAAAGATTTTATCCTCTATTATGGGAGTGTGAGTGCCTTTAACAATCATTATATTTTTATCACTAAAATTCCGTCCTGTTTTGCCCGATGGGTTCCAACGGATTTTTCCGGTATAAACAGGATTGTAAAGAATATATTCAACAGTTCTTTTTTCCCATCTATTTCCCTTAGAGGTCAATATTCCTATGTTATTTAATTCCTTTGCTATAGTATTACAACTCTTTCCCAAAAGAAAATCCCCAAAAATTTTACGGACAATTTCTGCCTTTACAGGGTTTATAACATATTCTTTGTCAACAATATCATAGCCAAAGGCAGGTATGGAAACTGCCCCTCCTCGGCTTACCCTTTCTCTCATTCCTCTTTTTACTTCTGTTGAAAGGTTTATGGAGTAATATTCATCAAACCATTCTATTATTCTCTCAATCAGAGAACCAAACGGTCCGTCTATAATAGGTTCCGATGTTGAAATAACTTCAATACCTATTTTTTTAAGCATACCCTTGTAAAATACAGCCTCCTCCTGATTTCTTGCAAATCTGCTGTATTTCCATACAAAAATTGCAGAAAAAGGGGAGGGCTTTTCCTTTGCAATAGCTATCATTTTTTTAAACTGTGGCCGTTTATCTGCTGTCCTTCCGGATATTCCGTCATCTCTGAAAATAAAATCATTTGGAATTATAAACCCCTTTTGCCTTGCAAATTCCCGTACGGTTTTAATTTGACTGTCGGGAGATAGTTCTGTTTGACTTTCTGTACTTACCCTTATATAGGCGCAGGCAATTTTCTCATTCATAGTATCACCAATAAATTATACAGTTTTACACATAGGAAAATCACAACATTTTTCTATAGAAGAAAATTAGTAATAGGACAATCAGAAAATTTCATAATTTATAAAAGGAGCGATATTATGAAGAACAAAAAACTTACCTGCAAGACCTATATTTGTATAGGAGAAAAGTCCTTGCTATGGTGTGAAGTTTCAAAAGAGGGTACATTAAAAAACTTTTTATCAGAGAAAAAGTCGGACTTAATTAAGAAAAAAATCCTATGTAATATAGGTGAAAATATGTCGGAATATATTAATCTTAATTTAAATTCTGGATTTTGGGGAATTACTAATGTATAATAGAAGTAAAAGAGGGGATAAAAATGATATTATATATAAACAGCTGTGTAAGACATAACTCAAGAACAAATAAAATTGCCAAAGCTCTGATAGATTTGATTGGAAAAAATGATGAAATAAAGGAAGTTAAACTTTCAGAGGAAAATCTGCTTCCCTTAAATGAGGAAAGGCTTGAGTACAGAACAAGACTTATTGAGGAAAATAATTTTGACAACCGTATTTTTGACTATGCAAAGGAGTTTGCAAAGGCGGATACAATAGTTATCTCAGCGCCGTTTTGGGATTTGTCCTTTCCTGCAATTCTCAAGACTTACTTTGAAAATATATATGTAACGGGACTTGTATCTGTGTATGACGAAAAGGGACAACCCAAGGGGCTTTGCAAGGCTGATAAATTATACTATGTTGTCACTTCCGGAGGCCCTTATGTTCCTGATTACAGTTTTGATTATGTTAAATCTTTAGCGGAGGATTATCTTGGAATTAAGGAAACAAAGCTGATTAAGGCAGAAATGCTTGATGTTATCGGCTACGATTCCAAAGGGATTGTGGAGGATACAATTTTAAACCTTAAACATATTATAAAGGAAAAGACCACAGTGTGATTAATCATACTGTGGTTTTTGGCTTTGGTTTATAGCTTTTGGAATATGGACCGCCATACTGTGTGATAATTATTTTTGCAAGTTTTGGGTTTGGCTTTTTTATTCTAACCGGGTATTCAAGTCGTTTTTCGTATACAAACATCAGCAAACCTCCCAAGGCCATGGGCCTTTTATCCACTCTACAGGAGTTTTAGCGTTTTTACTCATAAGTGGACCGTATTTTTCTTCAAATTTTGCCCTTAACTGCATATATGTGTCGTTTAGGCTATCTAACTTAGCAATAGCCTCTGTTGCATCAGGATGTGTATCAAGAAACAGTCTTATTTCAAACATAGCAAATGCAACCGAAGAAAGTTTTTTAAGAAGAATATCTCTGTCAGTCATCGTTCATCTCCACCATACATTTTGAACCATAGAATTGCTTATTTAAAGTTGGGAACATTGTTCCACATTCAAATCCATGCGGAACTGAATAAAATTTTGGATTATTACTCTGATATGGTACATACGCCATAGCTTCTGTGTAATCCTTAGGAATTGGACTTATGCCATAGCTTTTGAAAATTTCGTTAATCACATTAATTATCCTTTCTTTAGTCTATAGGTCAGTACCGACCTCTGATTATATTTTATGATATAGCTTTAGATTTGCCTTTCTTTTTTGTAACAAAGTGAATAAGTGAAATTTAACAGCAGATACAAAATAAGGACATACCCGAGGGTATATCCTATACTTAAAAATTATTTGTTTTCAAGGGCTTTTACAATTTGGTTTGCACACATATAAACATTACCGCCACCCATTGTGAGAACAAGGTCGCCCTCCTTTGCATTTTTAACAATGTAATCTGTAATTTCATCAAAGGTATCAAGGCAGACGGAGCCGGGAACTTTTGCCCCCAAGTCGGTGCTGTAAACATTGTATGTGTTTGTTTCCCTGACAGGAAGAATTTCGGAAATTATTGCTGTATCAGGAATTTTAAGGGCTTTAGCAAAGTCATCCATAAGCATAGCGGTTCTGCTGAAGGTATGGGGCTGAAATACAGCCCACACATGGTTGTAGCCAAGTTCCATAGCAGTGTTTAAAGTTGATGTAAGCTCTGTTGGGTGGTGAGCAAAATCATCCACAACCGTAATACCATTTGGTGTGCCAAGCAACTCAAATCTTCTGTGTACCCCTGTAAAATTCCGTATATTTTCTGCAATCTTTTCTATTGAAACCCCTAAATAATCAGCAACGGTAATTGCTGCAAGGGAATTGTAAATATTGTGAATACCAGGAACGGAAAGATTGATTGTAGTTAGTTTTTCTCCCTGATACATAAGGTCATAACTCTGATTAATGCCTTCCTTTTTAATATTCATTGCATAGTAGTCGTTTTCCATAGAAAGACCAAAAGTGATTTTCTTTATACCAATTCCATCAAGACAGTCCTCTGCGTTTGGGTTGTCCCCGTTATACACAATAAGATTTTTTGTTTGGCGTGCAAATTGATTAAAAGATTTTTTTATATTTGCAAGATTTTTAAAATAGTCAAGATGGTCAGCGTCAACATTGAGAATTACAGAGATAAAGGGGTTAAGTTCAAGGAAAGAGTCTACATATTCGCAGGCCTCGCATACCATAATATCGCTTTTGCCAACTGTGGAGTTGCCGCCGATATAGGGCAGTTTACCGCCTATAACAGCGGAGGGGTCTTTTCCTGACCCTACAAGAATTTGTGTAAGCATACCTGTTGTGGAGGTTTTGCCATGTGTACCGCTTATAGCAATACTTTTATTGTACTTACTTGTTACAACACCAAGCATTTCCGAACGCTCCAGGGTAGGAATACCCATTTCTCTCGCTTTTTTAAGCTCGGGATTATCCTCCTTGATTGCCGCTGAGTAGCATAAAATATCCGGTTGTGCGTCAGTAATGTTTTCTGCATTCTGACCCATATAAACCTTAATGCCGTATTCCCTTATTCTTTCCAAGGTGTCAGACTCGCTAATATCAGAACCGGAAATTTCATATCCTCTGCCAAGAAGAATTTCAGCAAGAGGACACATTCCGCTTCCCCCGATACCCATAAAGTGGATTTTCTTTATATTATCTAAAATTTGTTTTTTATCAAAATTATTTTTTCCCAAAATGATTACCTCTTTTATATAAATTTATTGTTATTTGTCCTAATGTACTTATTAAGTGCATATACACACCTATTATATATTCTAATGGAATAAAATGCAATTCTTAGGAACTATATTTTTTAAAATTATAAATTTTCTTTATATTGTTGCGTATATAACTTTTAAATGTTAAAATTAAAAATATGAAGATTACGAACATCAAAAAAAATGACAGATTAATAATTGATATAACAGGAATGACCAGCCAAGGCTACGGCGTAGGAAAAAGTGAGGACGGTGCAGCAATTTTTGTACCTAATTCCGCAATAGGCGACAGGGTAGATGTTCTCATTGTAAAGGTGCTTAAAAATTATTGCTTTGGTAAGATTATGAAGGTTATTGTACCCTCAAAAGATAGATGTGAAATTGATTGCCTTGTTTTTCTCAAGTGCGGAGGCTGCTGTTACAGACATATTACATATGAGGCTGAATTGAAAATCAAAGAGCAGAGGGTTAAAGACGCGGTTAGCAGGATTGGTTCTCTTGATGTAAATATAAAACCCATTGTGGGTAGTGATAAGATAAATCATTACAGAAACAAGGCCCAGTTTCCGCTGTCAAGGAATAAAGAGGGAAAAGTTGAAATGGGTTTCTATGGTTATCACAGTCACAGGATAGTGGACACAGACTCCTGTCTTTTGCAGCCAAAAGTTTTTGATAAAATTATGGCGGTGGTCAGAGATTTTCTTGAAGAAACAGAACAGGAGATATACGACGAATTTACCCATAGGGGACTTGTAAGGCATCTGTATATTCGATATGGGGAAAAGACAGGTCAGATTATGGTGTGCCTTGTTATTAACGGCGATACACTTAAACAGCAGGATAAACTGATTAATTCTTTGAAAGAAAATATTGACGGTTTAAAAAGTGTTGTAATTAATTCTAATAAAGAAAAAACTAATGTAATTATTGGCGTCAGCAACAAGGCTTTATACGGTGATAAATATATTATTGACAATCTTTGCGGACTTAATTTCAGAATTTCACCAAATAGTTTTTATCAGGTAAATCATAACCAGGCAGAAAGACTATATAACAAGGCAAAGGAATATGCAGGACTGACAGGCAGGGAAACCCTTGTTGACCTTTACTGCGGTACGGGAACAATTGGACTTTCCATGGCAAAGGACTGCAAAAGGCTTATAGGTGTGGAGATAGTACCTGAGGCAATAGAGGACGCAAAGCTGAACGGGGAAATTAATAATATTGAAAATGCAGAGTTTATCTGCGAAGACTCTGCAAAATGCGGAGAAAGGCTGAACAAGGAAAATTTAAAACCGGATGTTATTGTAGTAGACCCGCCGAGAAAGGGGCTTACAAAGGGCCTTATAGATAGTATATACGATATGTCGCCAAACAGAGTGGTGTATGTGTCATGCGACCCCGGAACCCTTGCAAGGGATTTAAAGTACTTTGCGGAAAAGGGATATGAGGTCAGGGAGATTACCCCTTTTGATTTGTTTCCACGAACAAGCCATGTTGAGACGGTGGTAATGCTTTCCCACAAAAATCTGACAGCGTAATCAATGTAAAAGTGAAGTTTGGCAAGGGTGAGGGAAAAGTACCGCTTGATAATATCGCCAATAGAGCCTAATCATACAAGCTGAAATAGCGAGTTATCTATAAGATAATTAAGGAAGTATATAAAGAAAAAATACGGATTTAAGGTACATACGGTTTATATAGCAGAGGAAAAAGGGGGATTTAAGATTGCTGATGCATGATGCCTCCGGATGCGGTGAAGAAATTAAATAGCCAAGAAAGAATCCGACTGTAACCCTAATTATTAAAAAAATTACAGAAACCTCTTGACAGAGTATTTTTATAATGTTATAATCATAATACACCCAAATAATTAACAAAACCCATTATAATATTAAATTAGGAGGAATATTATTTATGTCAGAGAAAATTTTAAACAATACCTTCAGGCCCACGAAAGAAGATAGTGTAATACTGCAAAAAATCCACTTTCTCGAGCCGAAAACGGCTGAAAGCAGTGGAGCTGCTTATCGATACGCTTTTAATAATGCTTGTAATAAAAACTTTAGTTTTCGAGAAGCTGCCCAATACCGGCCCCGTAATATGGGCAGTATTGATGTAAATCCTGTAGAATATGGTTCTTCAACATCTTATTCTATTAAGGAGTCGGTTTGGAAAGAGGTAGTCGAAAAGTGTAAATCTCAGCTAAACTTAGAAAAGGTGAGGATTTCCTATCTGACGAGACTAGTCCTAAAAGGCTATCTCATGGAACTAGAAAGAGAGCACACCTCGAATGAACCGGAACAGAGAGTAAAAGTAAACACCAAGAGTATTGATGGAGTTAACCTACTTCAAAAAGTACTTAACCATACTGCAGAGCTCATAAAATCCGGCGATATCGAAACAATTTTAAAATTTTTAAAATTAGAGGAGAATGAATATGATTTATAATAATA
>CANROX010000045.1 GCA_947632335.1 uncultured Clostridia bacterium | reverse complement strand
ATACCTTGTTTTTTCTTCCTGTTTTTCCCATATAAATATGCACCTCCAAAAGTGTCTAACTTTTGGGGTGCATATCACTCATTATGAATACAGGGTGGTTTTTGTGATTGTTTTTTATATAGGAGATTTTTGATAATTTATTTTACTTTTATTTTGATTTTAAGAACCTTTGTTTGATTTACTGTAATTTTAAGTGTGGTTCTACCCTTTTTCAGGCCCTTAATCTTTATTTTTGAAGCTGTTCTCTTACCCTTAATTCTAGCAATTTTTGTACTCTTGTACTTATTCTTCAGGGCAGCCGCTTTGCCTTTAATCTTTAAGGTAATAGTTTTTCCCTTGCTTACTTTATAGGTTTTTGACGCCTTTACTGTTTTGTTCTTATAAGTAAGCCTTGGGGTTGAGGTTACCTTGCCTTTAAACACCAGCTTTTTTGAACCTACCTTTACAGTTACAGTACCTGAACCTTTTTTCAGGAAAGTTACCTTGCCCTTTGAAGATACCTTTAAAATTTTCTTGTTATTTGAAATATAAGTTATCTTCTTTCCGCCTGCGTTCTTTACAACAATTTTGTAAGTGCTGCCGGCGGCATTTTTAACACTTTTATTTACAAGGAACGGGGTAGGTGTTTTTGGTTTTACAACTGTTGGGGCAGTTGACTCTGTTGTTGGACTTGGTACTGTGGGTGAAGGAGGTGCATCCGTTGTTTCTGTTGGGGACGGGTCGCTGGAAGGATCTGTTGGTTTTGTAGGAATAGTTTCAACATTTTTAACATTCCAAACCTGTGTACCGTAGAAAGGATTAGCTGTACCTAAAATAAGGCCTGTATTATTCACTGCAAATACTCTGCAACCGTGGTTATATGGGTCGCCAAGTCCGTTTGTTGTTACGGTTTCAACATTCATATTTTCATCAATGGTATAAAGGTCAAAACCTCTTTCTCCCCTTGACAGGTAAGCAGCACAGGTAATAATTGATTTCATTTTATTAAGAGTATCTTTTGGAAATGCTATTTCAAACTTTGATTTTACATAAGAGGATAATTGGTCGGATAAATTTTTAAAAGTATCCAAAGCCTTTTTATATTCTTCATATACATTAACACTAACTTTTTTATTTATATTATCCTCAATTTCCTCCAGTGAATTTGCAAGAGCAAATGCCTGATTTTTAGTATATTTTTCGGAATTTGCGGTAATTTTATTGCCGGCAGCAGCAACTTGAGAGGCCTGGGTACTTGACTCCGGCTGCATACTCCTTAAAAGGTCAATAAGATATTTTATCTGTCTTTCCCACTCTTCAGGAGTCATATTGATTAAATCACCGTTTGTAAACTGTCCGATTGTTTCAAGCAAACTGCTTGTATCGAATGTACCCACATACAGTTTTCCGTCAAACTCCTGCATTCTCCAGATGTACTGATTCTCCTTTTTACCAAAACCGGAACCGTAACCTGTAATGCTGCCGTCAGGGAACATCTTGTCTGCGTCACCCACTACAAGCTCAATATTTTCCTCACTATCCATTCTATAAAGGTTGACAGATTGTTTAAGATTTGCATTTACAAAATCGCAATCCATATTAAAGAGGATTTTTTCAAGGGCTATTTCCTCATCGTTATATTCTCCTATATAAAGATGGTTGTTGTAAACATAAAGATTTGCCGCACCGCTTCTTGTTCTTTCCGGGTCAATACCGAAAGTATACTTAGCCCCGTCTTTTTCCTGATTACCTACAACAGAGGTCCACTTCCACTGTCCGTTTGTATCCTGGTCTCCACGAACTATTGCAAATGACTGCATTGAATTTTCATCAGGTTTATTATCAGGCGTGCCTGTGCAAAGCACAACATAGAGGGAACCATTGTATTCAACCATATCCCAAATTGAACCGCCGTAAATACTATCGGGATAATGATATGCAGGATAATTGTATAAATCATCCATATCAGCTATTACCTTAAATGAATCCGGATTAGAAGGATTGTCTGTTTCACAGATGTATGCTCCGTCAAGTCCCACAAGGCTTATAATAAGTTTGCCTTTATATGTGCAAATACCGCGAATACCTACACAAATACCCTGCTGATAAGCCTTGTAATAATCTGCCTGTGAAATACTCTGATAAACAAGAGTCATCTCATCAGTTTCGGGATTAAGCTGATAAACGCTTGGTAAACCGTTTACAGCACCGCAGAAATAGAACTTTCCTTTATATTCAACAGCATTTCTGAACTGCACATTTGTTCCTGTAGTTGCTTTTGACATAAGGAGCTTTACATCTCCTGTTTTTGTGTTAAGCTTAACAAAAATACTCTGTGGGTCTCCGTCATCTTCCTCACCCACAAAGAAGTTACCATTAAACATAGTATCAAATACTTTTTTAATAGCTTTTTCATCATAGTTGTGGCCAAGAACTGACTTCATAAATGTAAGGGTCTGGAGCATAGCATTGGCGCAGGTGCCGATATAAACGTAGTCGCCGTATCCTACAGCGGACCATGAGTAGTTTTGCGCACGGTCGCCTATACCTGTAATACTGTCGGTAACTACACCGTTGCCGGCATAATCCACAATACCGTCAGAGCTTTTTATTCCTTTATCGGTATGTGACAACTTATCAGCCGTATATTTTCCGTCGGAAGAACTATACGATGAACCTTTATCTTCCCCAACAGCAAATGCCGTACCAACAGAAATTATAGATGAAACAAGAGTCAATACTAACAGGATTGACAAAATTTTCACTTTCATAACAATCGCCTCTCTTTAAAAATTATATTTGTAAATATCGGTGCACTAATATAGTACTTTGTTATTTCTGCAATTAAAATTTTAAGTTTTATTTATTGCAGAAATTACATGTTATATATCTTTTTTGTATGCAAACCAGACATTACATCAAAGATATAAAGCCCTACAAACATTATGCTTTTAATCGGGAAAGTATCCCCTTTAAATTAGTAGATAATAGTTGTAGGGGCAAAATGACAAGTTAATCAAAACTACCACAATTCAACAACCTCTGCGGCGTATTCTCCGTCAGGTAGTGGTTTTTTCTTTAACTCTTCCGGGGACTTGGTCATTTTGAAGATAGCATTTACCTGCCGGTCATCTATGGCCTCCCCGTAAATATCTATCAGGTCAAATTTATAAAGATATTTTTTTCCTTTAAGCGGCTCTTCGGTTATTTTATAACCGTCGCCACTTTTAGGTACCGTTTCCGTTTCGTCCGTATTGTCGTCAGTAACAGCACTGCCGCCTTCCACAATATAAGCCTCTACATCGTCATCGGGATTAAGCGGTTGAAATCCCTTATCCAACATTCCTGTAGTTGAATCAATACCATCCCAAAGTCCGATTATCTCATAATGCCCGTTATTAAATTTTGTTTCATCAAATATAAAGGCAAAACGAAGATAGCAGGGCTTTCCGTTTACGCACACCGGAGCCTCAAAAATAAGTGAATCGTGGTCCTTACCTATAAATTTATAAAAAAGTTCTACTCCATTAAGTGTAAGTGTTACTCCTCGAAAGTTGCTGATAAAAGTTTTACCGCCACTGGTTACCTCAACATCGTTGTCAGAACCCAGCATTTTAAACAATTTGATTTTTTGAGAAGGTGACTCTGTGTCACTGCCACTGTACTCAAGTATCTCGTAAAGAATATACTGCTTATCAAGAATATTTAGACAGGAATTCCGTGTCGCCAAGCTGAACCATTCTGCCGTCGAGAGCCTCGGCAGCCGAGTTTTTATCTGTCACGCCCTTAATATTCATAGTGAGCGCAAGGCGGTTGCTTTCGGTTTTCTCAACCTGTGTCACTTTAACGGCAGGGGCTTTATTTGGCTGTTCCCCGTCGTCTGCCAAGGTGTCATCTTCAAGAAATTTTATATCCTCCAGTGTAAGTTTGCCCAGGTCTTTCTGACCTATAACTGTCAGCGGTACTGTAACGGTACTGCCGTCAACAGTCATTTCACTGCTTTCAAAGGCAATCAGTCTCTGCTGTATAGGAATTGTTACCGAGGCAGAGGCGTGCTCGTTCTCCATAGCAGAGGAACTGATACCGATTATTCCGTCAACAAAGAAACCCTGTCCTTCAGGTTCTTCAGCCTTGCCCCTTAGTTTTAAGTTAAGCTGGTTACCCTTTGACTGTATCTTACCAACCCTCATATCGTAGAAAGAACCGGATAGACTTATTTCATCTGCTGTGACTTTATCGGCAAATAATCCGTCTTCAAGTGTAAGGGTTATTTCAGGGTTCTTTTCTGTGGCCAAGACCCCCGGAGCGTCAGCAGTTACAGAGTAGGTGTAGGGTAATCTACCACTACGGGAGTTACAATATTCTTTTTATCAATCTCCAGGGTGTAGCTGTCAACCTCCTTTTCAGACGCATTTTTATCTTCAAAGGTAATTTCAAGAGCATTATCCTTTTGCTTAATCTTTTTTACGGGGTATGATACTTTTTCAGACTTAGTTTCCTCGTCCTGTTGGTCGGAGTTGCCCAAAGTATCACCGTTTTGGGATTCTTCCGGTGACTGGGAAACAGTCCTAAATGCCTCAACTGAAATATCAGACATCTCCACATCGGAGAAATCTATATCCTTTGCAGAGAGAGTAGTGGTAAACTGTCCCGATTTGGACCATGTTACAAAGGATGCAGCTGCTTCAGCCGCTGCCCCGCTGTTTTTTTCGCTTTCATTCTTACAGCCGAACATCATCGGCAGAAGCATAGCCACGGAAAGCGTCAGCGCAACAGATGAGCGCAAATACCTCTTAGGTTTCATAGAAATCTTCCTTTCTTTCTGTAATTTAGTGAGAGGATTCCTGTTATCCTCTTCCAGCAATTATAATTTTAAAATATCATGTAGATAAAGTCAATCTCCATTCACGCCCAAAAACGACCATTTCACGCAGTCATACGACATATTAGATAACCTATAACGGGTATTGTTCCTTATTAACATCAAAATTAAAGATAATGCGCTCCCTATATAATACAACAAACATAAAACTGTTGCTTGCATACAACTTATAACTCTCATAGCCTATTTAATAAAAACAACACAAATATTTGCAAAATGTTTTAAAAAGATTTTAAAATATCTACGCCGGCTTAATTATTATTGATTAAAATAAATCATTAAATAAATCATTAAACTATATTTTGTAACGCAAAACCTTAATTTCAGAGTTTACTTTAATTTAACAAAAAAAATATAGTTTTTATATTAACAGGATTTTGAATTTAACATTAATCTTATAATATAGGTTTGTACGAAAATGTACAAAACTATTTTAAAAGAGGTATTAGAAATGAAAAAATTAATATGTACACTACTTGCAGGCTCTATTCTGGCAGCAACATTTGCCGGATGTGGCACTGACAACAATTCCAGCAGTCCAACAAACACAAAAAAAGCTACTATTACTGGTCAGATTTATCCCATAACCCGTGAATCAGGCTCAGGAACAAGAAGTGCTTTCTCGGAGTTGTTTGAAGTCGTCGATAATGACGGCAACGATGCAATTACCGAAACAGCAGAAAGCACATCATCAACATCGGTAATGATGACAACAGTTGCAGGCAATGATTACTCAATCGGTTATGTTTCCCTCGGTTCACTCTCCGATGATGTTAAGGCGGTAAAAATTGACGGCACAAAATGTACTGTTGATAATGTTAAGAGCGGAACTTACAAAATTTCCCGTCCCTTTAACATTTGTTACATTGACGGAAAGCTCTCAAAGACGGCTGACGATTTCAGGTCTTATATCCTTTCAACAGAGGGACAATCTATTATTGAAGAAGAAGGATATATTCCAATGGAAAACACCAAGGCTTATAAATCTTCGGGTGTAAGCGGAAAAATCACTCTCGCAGGCTCAACATCTGTAGCTCCCGTTATGGATAAGCTTAAGGATGCTTATGAAAAGGTAAACTCCGGTGTAACTATCGAAATTCAGGAAAGCGGTTCATCCGCAGGTATTCAGTCTGCAACGGAAGGCGCAGTTGACATAGGTATGTCGTCGCGTGAGCTTTCCGATGACGAAGCAAAAGCCTTGAAGTCAGAGCAGATTGCCCTTGATGGTATTGCAGTAATAGTAAACAAGAATAATAGTATAGATAACCTTACATCGGAAAGCGTAAAGTCAATTTATCTAGGCGAAACTACAGATTGGTCTGAAATCGAACAATGAAAGTTAAAGAAAACTTGATGAAATACATATTCCTATTGTGTGCATGTATTTCAATTTTAGCAGTAGTAATAATATGCCTTTTTATCTTTGTCAATGGTGTTCCCGCCATTGGCGAGGTGGGCATAGTAAAGTTTATTTTCGGTACTCATTGGAAACCCTCTTCAAATGAATTCGGCATTTTTCCTATGATTGTCGCAAGCATATATGTTACTGCCGGAGCAATTATAATTGGCGTTCCTATCGGACTTTTAACAGCAATCTATCTTGCGATGTATTGCCCTGTTAAGGTTTATAAGATTGTTAAGCCCCTTATAAATTTGCTTGCGAGCGTGCCGTCAGTAGTCTACGGATTTTTCTGTCTGGTTGTGGTGGTTCCCGTTATTCAGAACCTTACCCACACATCTGGCAAGGGAATACTTACCACATCAATTCTTCTAGGCATTATGATTTTGCCCACGATTATTAGCACAGCGGAATCCTCAATCAGAGCCGTCCCTTCAATGTACTACGAGGGTGCTTTGGCACTCGGCGCAACTAAAGAAAGAAGTATTATGAAAACCGTAGTACCCGCCGCAAAAAGCGGTATTATGTCGGGCGTAATTCTTTCAGTCGGACGTGCTATTGGCGAAACTATGGCTGTCGTTATGGTCGCAGGCAATCAGGCTATAATGCCCAACAGTATTACAAGCGGCGTCCGCACGCTTACAAGCAACATTGTTATGGAAATGGGATATGCAACAGGAATGCACAGAGATGCCCTTATCGGCACAGCGGTAGTGCTTTTCGTATTTATCCTTTTAATCAATATTTGTTTTTCACTTGTTGTAAGAAAGAAGGAGAAATAATGTCTAAGTTAAAAACATATTTAAAGCACCCGTTCTCCTTTATACTCCTTGTTTTAATAGGGATTTGCGCCTTTATTACAGTCGCATCAATTTTATTTATTATATTTTTCATTGTATTTAAGGGCGTTCCTAATCTTTCCGCTGACCTTTTCAGCTTTACATACAATTCCAAAAATGTATCAATGCTTCCATCAATTTTTAACACAATATTCATCACATTCGGCACACTTTTAATCGCTGTTCCTATCGGCATATTCTCTGCTGTCTATCTTGTTGAATATACAAAAAAAGGTAGTAAGCTTACAAAGGTAATCAGAGTTACGACAGAAACCCTTGCGGGTATTCCCTCCATTGTTTTCGGACTTTTTGGCTTTCTTGCGTTTGTAATTTCGCTTGGTTGGGGTTATTCCCTTATTGCAGGCATACTTACACTTGTTCTTATGGTACTACCCACAATTATAAGAACTACGGAGGAGGCATTGCTTGCTGTTCCCGACACCTACAGAGAAGGCTCGTTCGGGCTCGGAGCAGGTAAGCTGAGAACAATTTTTAAGATAATATTACCCTCCGCCACTCCCGGTATTCTTTCCGGCGTAATTCTTGCAATCGGAAGAATTGTCGGCGAGTCGGCAGCACTTATCTTTACAGCGGGTACAGTCGCAAATACAGCGACAGGACTTCTTTCGTCGGCGAGAACACTTTCAGTTCACCTTTACTGCCTACTTACAGAGGGTCTCTATACAGAACAAGCCTACGCAACAGCGGTAATTCTTTTATTGCTTGTCGTGGTAATCAACGCCGTTTCAAACTTCGCAGCAAAGAAAATCGCAAAAGTATGAGGAGAAATAGTATGAGTAAATTTGATATAAAAGACCTTGTTCTCCACTACGGAAATTTCAAGGCAATTAAGGGAGTTGACCTTGCTATACCTGAAAATGAAATAACCTCATTTATCGGGCCGTCAGGCTGCGGCAAATCAACCGTACTTAAAACTCTCAACAGAATGAACGACCTTGTTGAGGATTGCACAATACAGGGTGAAATTCTCCTTGACGGAGAAAACATCTACAAGGACATGGATGTTAATCATCTTCGTAAAAAAGTGGGAATGGTCTTTCAGAAACCCAATCCGTTTCCGATGAGCATTTACGATAATCTTACATACGGTCCGATAACTCATGGTATACGAAAAAAATCACAGCTTGAAGAAATTGTAGAAACAACCTTAAAACAGGCCGCCCTTTGGGACGAGGTCAAGGATAAACTGAAAAAATCTGCGCTTGCTCTGTCAGGCGGTCAGCAACAGCGGCTTTGTATTGCTAGAGCTCTTACCGTAAGTCCCGAAGTTATACTTATGGACGAACCCACATCTGCGCTTGATCCTATATCAACCTCAAAAATTGAGGATTTAACTCTTGAGTTGAAAGAGAAATATACAATCATCATTGTTACCCACTCAATGCAGCAGGCGGCAAGAATTTCCGATAATACGGCTTTTTTTCTCTTAGGTGAAGTTGTAGAGTACGGTGATACTCATCAAATTTTCTATCAGCCTAAGGACAAGAAAACAGAAGACTATATTTCTGGAAGGTTTGGTTAATATGAGAGATAAATTTAACAAACAATTAAAGCAACTTTATACCGATGTTAAAGAAATGGGAGAACTGTGCATTTCTTCTATTGAAAATGCCTCAAAAGCGGTAATAAATCCTCCGCAAAAGGAAGAGGAATTTAATGACCTTTGCTTGGAAATTAAAAGCCTTGAAGAGGAAATTGACCATAAGGAGCGTTTGATAGAAGGTTTTTGTATGCGTCTTATGCTTCACCAGCAACCTGTAGCAGGAGATTTACGGACGGTCACATCTGCTCATAGTCTTATATCCGATATGGAACGAATCGGCGATCAGACTTTGGATATTGCAGAGCTAGCAAAGTTTATTCATAAGATGAGTATAGACAGCAAGCTGGACCTTAACATACTTTTTTCCGAGGTTATATCAATGGTAAGGCTTGCGGTTTCTGCCTTTACGGAAAAGGAACTGCAAACAGCGTACAAGGTTATAAACCTTGACGACAAGGTCGATACACTCTTTGTCAAAGTTAAAACGGAGCTTATCGATATAATTCGCAACGGCGGCGACGGTGAGCTTACACTTGATATACTTATGGTTGCAAAATATCTTGAAAGAATCGGCGACCACGCAGTAAATATTGCTAATTGGGTTATTTATGGTATCACCGGCAATCACTGAATTTCATTTAGGCTGTCCTTGCTGGGGACAGCTCTTTTATTTTACATAGATTTAACAATAAACACTTTTTCATTTAACTTAATGATGTTATAATAATGTTAGGGTGATTTTATTATGATTTACTTTATTGAAGACGATAAAAGTATAAATGAGGCTGTTTTTTACACTCTGAAAAGCAGCGGCTATGATGTTAAGGGCTTTATTAAGCCGTCGGACTTTTGGAATGAGATAAAAAGTTCAATGCCTGAACTTATTATATTGGATATTATGCTTCCCGAGGAAGACGGTTTGCAGATACTTCGCAAACTGAGAGCCGACAGTAAAACACAGAATATTCCTATCATTATGCTGACGGCAAAAGACTCCGAATATGATAAGGTAGTAGGTCTTGACAGCGGCGCCGACGACTATATTACAAAGCCTTTCAGTATGCTGGAACTTGTATCAAGGATAAGGGCACTACTGAGAAGGACATTACCAAAAGATGATAATTTACAGGAAATTAGAATCAGAAACCTTATTGTAAATCCTGAAAAACACCTGATTATTGCCGACGGAAAGAATGTTACATTAACTTATAAGGAATACCAACTTTTGTTGCTGTTTATGCAGAATAGAGGGGTTGTCTTTTCAAGAGATACCCTACTTAACAAAATATGGGGATATCAATTTGACGGAGAAAATCGAACGGTTGATGTTCACATAAGGACGCTTCGCACAAAATTGGGGACTTGCGGAAATTATATAGAGACTGTGCGAGGCTTTGGATATAGGTTAGGTGAGTAACTATGACAAAAAAGATATTTAAAAATGTATTTCTAAGCTGTTTTGCTGTACTTGTTGCCTCAATAGTTATTATCTTTGGGGTAATGTATGATTTTTACGGCAACGAATTAATGAATGCGCTAAGCTCAGAAATAGATGATATTTGCGTCGGAGTAGAACAAAACGGTATCCTTTATCTTAATAACCTTGACCTTGAAAGAGACAAACGCATTACTTGGATAAACAGCGACGGAAGTGTAAAATATGATAGTGACGCAACTGTAGATAAAATGGAAAATCATCTTAACAGACAGGAAATCAAAGATGCTATACTAAATGGCAAGGGTATGGCTGTTCGCAATTCAGATACTCTTTCCGAAAAAACAATGTACTGCGCAAAGCTGATGAAGGACGGTACAATTATAAGAGTTTCCACCAACCAATATACTGTGTGGGTATTGCTTCTCAATATGTTTCAGCCGCTTGCAATAATTATTGTTATTTCTCTTGTGCTTTCCTATGCGGCAGCATACTTTGCATCAAAAAAGATTGTCCGACCTATTAATGAGCTTAACCTTGAGGACGCCCATATAAATTCAACCTATGAAGAAATCAGGCCCTTGGTGGACAAAATACATAATCAGAATGTTGTAATAAAAATGCAGATTAAGGAGCTAAAAAGAACTCAGGCAGAATTTTCCGCAATCACAAAAAATATGAAAGAGGGTTTTCTGGTAGTTGACCAACAGGGAAAAATCCTCTCATTTAATGATAGTGCTAAAAAAATACTGGAAATTACTAAAATTACTGATATTAACGGTGTTGCTAAGCCATTTTCAGACTATGTAAAATCTTCAATTTATGGCGAACATATTGCAGAAATTATTGAGCATAAAGACAGCTGTTATGAATTTTTCAGCAATCCGGTTCTTATTGACGATATGGTAAAAGGTGCTGTTGCGGTTATTCTTGATGTTACGGAAAAGCACCACAGGGAATTTTTGCGAAGGGAATTTTCCGCAAATGTCAGTCACGAACTGAAAACTCCGCTGGCGGGAATACTTGCTTCGGCAGAGGTTATAGCAATGGATAACACTACAAAGGAAAATGACATTCACTTTTCAAAAAATATAATTAAGGAAACAAACAGACTTATTACCCTTGTAAATGATATTATTAAGTTGTCAAAACTCGAAAGCAATAGCCTGGAATTAATTACAGAAAATGTGGATATATACTGTATATGCAAAAATGTTGTGGAAAGGCTTGCACCTATTGCGGAGGTCAATGATATAAGTTTAAATTTAATCGGTGAAAAATCCGTTGTTTCAGGAGTATCCGCTATACTTGATGAAATTGTTTATAACCTGGTTGACAACGCAATTAAGTACAATAAAAAGGGAGGCAAGGTTAATATTACCATAGCGCCCATTGATGGTAAAACTACCCTTGTTGTTGAAGATACGGGCATTGGTATCAGCGAAGAAAATAAGGATAGAATTTTTGAAAGGTTTTATCGTGTTGACAAAAGCCACAGCAAAGAGGTAGGCGGTACAGGACTTGGGCTTTCTATTGTAAAGCACGGTGTTGAACACCACAACGGTAAACTGAATATAGAAAGTGAACTCGGAAAAGGTACAAAAATAACTGTTATATTATAAAAAAGGAGCTGTTTTACAACAGCTCCTTTATCATTAGATTTTGGTGTAACTACCTTGTTCACATTCATAGAAACACACCGCAAACTCAATAGGTATACTTGCAAAAACTATTCTGTTTTCTGCGAAACATAAAGACCCACAATCCGTTTTACAATTTGTTTCGATTCTCTCATATTGTTATTCATTCTGTCGCTTTACAGTTATTTATAATCTTCCTCGGTCGACTTGGGTAAATGGAAAATTTCTATACCAAATAAAATCGGCACCAACATTCCATATTACTTGTTTTTTAGCTTATCCCAAGCCCGTTTGCCCACGCAAGTACATCATCTGTGGAAACATCAGCAGAAAAGCGGTGTCCGTCAAGCCATGTAGCCCCATTGGCAGCTGTTCTCAAATCCGAATCGCTGCTTCCAAATCCGCTGCTTGCAGAAGTACAGAACGCAACAAGTGTTTTGCCGGAGAAATCATAGCTTTCCATAAATGTACTCATAATTCGCGGAGCTTCGCCCCACCAAATGGGATAGCCAATGAACACGGTGTCGTACTGTTCCATATTCTCCACAGAGCCTGAGATAGCAGGACGGGCACTGGGGTCGTTCATTTCTATTGTTGAGCGGCACTGTGAATCATTGTAGTTCAAGTCTTCATCCGTATATGGCTGCTCCGGCGTTATTTCATATAGATCTGCGCCAAGTCCATCGGCCAGTTTTTGTGCCACACCCTGGGTGTTTTTCGTCACAGAAAAATATGCCACAAGGATTCTACTTCCCTTCAACTTATTATCCGGCTCGGATGTGGAATCATCAGGATTTACTTCCGTCGTTTTGCCGTACTTTTCACTTTTATTTCCCGTTTCGGAAAGCTCTTTAGACTTATCCGTTACACTTTGGGATGAGCCGGTACTTTCGCCTTTTTCAGCCGGTTTGCTGCTGCCTGCACAGGCGGCAAAAGAAAGCGCCATAACAGCCGCCAACAAAATCATTATAATTTTTTTCATTTTGATTTCCCCCTATTCTTTCTTAAACTACATTTCCTGCTTTCTGCTTTCCGTTCTGCGCCATAACGCCTGCCAGCCTATGAGGCACATACAGTTCTTCCAGATAGCTGATTTCATCAGCGGTCAACTCCAGGTCTACCGCCTTGACCACGCCCTCCACATGTGATACTTTTGTGGCGCCAACCACAGGAGCCGTTGTCTTTGTCAGCAGCCATGCCAGAGAAATCTCCGTCATAGATACTCCTCTCTTTTCAGCCAGTTTCTCCACTCGACAAATAATTTTGGCGTCAGCCTCTGCCGTTGCATCATATTTAAAGCGGGCATAAGAATCCTCCTCAAACCGCTTTGAAGTTTCACTAAGATGACGGGAAAGCCGCCCGCTTGCCAATGCGCTGTAGGGAGTCATGGCGATTCCCTCTGAGGCACAGAACGGAACCATTTCCCGTTCCTCCTCACGGGCAATCAGGTTATAATGTCCCTGAATTGATATAAACTCTGTCAGCCCGTTAGCCCTGGCATAGTAGTTTGCTTTGGCAAGCTGCCATGCAAAGCAGTTTGATATGCCGATATACCGAGCTTTGCCCGCCTTGACCGCATTGTGCAACCCCTCCATTATTTCATCTATCGGTGTGTGGTAGTCCCACATATGGTAAATGTAAAGGTCCACATAGTCCATACCAAGATTTTTAAGGCTTTGGTTCAGATAATTTTCAATATGTTTCTGCCCGCTGACGCCCGCATCAATCTCTTCCTGAGTTCGGG
This sequence comes from uncultured Clostridia bacterium, assembly GCA_947632335.1. Lineage (GTDB taxonomy): Bacteria > Bacillota > Clostridia > Oscillospirales > Acutalibacteraceae > Ruminococcoides. The sequence continues at coordinate 386 of CANROX010000045.1, read as the reverse complement.
GCGTGAATTTGGTAGCAATTACATAATCGTCCCGTTTTGCAAAGTCTCGCAGCGCCTTTCCTACATATTGCTCGCTGGTGCCGTTCTGATAGACTATAGCAGTATCATAAAAATTGATTCCCAGGTCAAGACCTTTCCTGATAATCTCCCGCGTTGTCTCCTCATTTACCGTCCAGCTGTGTTGTCCTGTGGCGGCGTTGCCGAAACCCATACATCCCATACAGATACGGGACACCTTTAAATCCGATTTTCCCAAATTCGTATATTTCATTGAAGAAACCTCCTTCTTAATCTCTTAATAAACCTCTTACGCAGTTGTATACAATTTCATAAGCACCATAACACATAGTTTACTTCTGTATGTTATATCGCAGTTGGCTGTTTTT
>CANROX010000044.1 GCA_947632335.1 uncultured Clostridia bacterium | reverse complement strand
TTTGGTAAGGCATCGTCAGCAAGCGGTGCAGTGGCATCTACACTTAATGCTCCTCTTGCAAAGCACCTTGCAAAGCTGAATCAAATCCGTAGAGCTGTTCCGGCTCTTCAGAAAGGTCAGTATACAACTTCTTCCAACTATGTGAACAGCAATGGCGGTATGTCGTACATTAGGGCATACAACGGAGAAGAGGGCAAGTCTCTTGCCTGCGTAACAGTTAGCGGCGGCGCTACATTTAAGGGTATTCCCAACGGTACATATGTTGACGCGGTTACTGGCCAGAAGAAACAGGTATCTGACGGTACACTTACGGTAGAGTCAATCGGTAAGGGTAACGCAAGGGTATATGTGTGCGGTGGTTCCGGATATACAGGTATTTCCGGTGCAATCGGTGAAACAGGACTTAAATATCTAAAGTAATTTTTATTAGCCTTTACTTTCCCCCGGCTTTGGCCGGGGGACTTTTTTGTAAAAAAGCTCACAATTAAATGATTATAGTTATATATAGAAAATTTTACATAATCTATAAAAAATATTGTGATGTTTGTGCTCCCTTATTGCAATAATACAAATGTGATTACAATTTGATAAACGCTCTTGATTAACAGAAAAGCAGGGTTTATAATATCTGTGTTATAAACAGAAAAAATGTCGGATTTTGGCTTTTAGGTTAATGGAGGGGTGTTTTGTTAATGACAAGACTTAGTAACATTCTTGTTAAGGTGTTTGTTTCATTATTTGGATTTTTCACCTGTGTAACCATTTTTGCTTCCCTTACAAATTATGTAAGTGGCAGTACTTACTTTAAGGTGGGGGAAAATACCGGTTGGTTAAGCACAATAATCGGCATATGCGCAATCCTTATGGTGTTTTTGATTCTTGCACTTTTCAGACTGATTGACAGACTTTCCAAAGCGGGTCTTAGAAATATTACAATTATACTTATGGCGTTATATGGATTAGAACTGCTTTTTGTCCATTTTAGTTTTGTTACAATTCCTATTACAGACAGCTTTTATGTGCATGACCAGGCAATAGCTATGGTTCAGGGAAAGGCTGATATAATTGATGGCAGTCAGGGGTATTTTAGTGTTTACAGCAATAACAACGGTATTGTTATTTTAATGTATTTTCTGTACTCTGTTGCCAACTTCTTTGGATTTTCGGATTTTCTACAGGTTGGCAGAGTGTTTAATGTGCTTTGCCTTATGGGAGCGCAGGTGCTTTTCTATTTTGCATTTAAAAATTTCTTTGCAAAAAGGCAGACCGCAGTAAAATTTATGTTTCTCAGTCTTTTATATCCTCCTGTTGTACTGATTGCACCTTGGGTGTATACGGTTTCCGTTTGTCTGCCCTTTATGGCAGGGATACTTTTTACAGGGGCAAAACTGATAAAGGCAAAAAAGAGAAGTTCGATAGTTCTTTGCTCTGCAATAATAGGTGTTCTTACCATAGCGGGTTATTTTATCAGACCGGTAGTAATGATACTGTCAATAGCAATGCTGATTTGCCTTGTGCTTTGGGCAATCCGTCACAAAATCAGATTTAAAAGGGCAGCGGCAATTTTACTTGTAGGGGCAGTATTTGCCGGCGGAACCTACGGCATATGTTCTGCATTGGAGAACCATTACTATACGGGAAGTGAAAAGAAATTTCCACTTATCCACTGGGTGGCTATGGGTCTTTCCGACGACGGCACCTATGATTCAAAACTGGTTGCAGAAAATAGGGACATTGGTAACACGGAAAAGATTAAAGAGAATGCAAAAAGGTATATAGAAAAGGCATTTGATAACTACAACTTTGGCACTTTTATGCTGCATCTCTATAATAAACATTTGACAATGTGGGGCGACGGCACCCAGGAATTCAGACCCCGTATTTACGGTATGGAAAATGCACCCTCGTATGCCTCCTATTTCTGTGAGGGCAACGGAGAGTTTTTCTATATTTACTGTCAGGTATTTTGGCTGGCGTTACAAATATTATGCCTTGTGTTTGCAATTAATCTTTTGAGAAATAAGACAGAAAGAAAGAATGTACTTCTGCCTATTGCTATGCTGGGGGCATACGGATTTTATATGCTGTGGGAAGTTAAATCCGGATATACAGTACCGTTTATCTTCCTTGTTCTGGGTATGGCGTCTTTAGGCGGAGAAAGTCTGCAGGATGTGTTCGCCCGTAAGAAAACCGGGCCTAATTACTTTGGCAAGGTTTTATTTTCTCTTTCACTTATTTGTGTGATTGTTTTTACATTTGTTGCCTCGCCGGAATTTATATACAACAAAAAGGCAAATGAGGCTAATGTGATTAATGTCACATCAACTCACAACGATTTTATTAAAAATGTGGCAGGGAAAAATAAAACGCTTATACAGGAATTTTCTACGGACAAGGAGTTCAATAAAATTCAGGTGTATATTGTAGAGAAAAGGATGGGCGAAGAAAAAACTCTTCCAATCTATCACTTTAAGGTATATAATCAATACAATAAACTTATTGCGTCAAGGGATATAGACTCTAACAATAGGGATATTGATATGCTTATGAAACAGAGTAATTATATGAAAAATCGTCAGCGCAACGGGGATAAAAGTATGTCAAGGGCTTACAAACACCCTATTAATATTACGCTTAATGAAGTATATGAACCTGAAAGTGTGGAAAAGTTCAGAATTGAAATAAGTACAAGTCTTAGTAATTATAATTCAGTTATATTTTGCACAAGCGTTGCAGAGGCGATTAATCCTCTCAGCGGAGGTTTTTATGTCAACGGAAAACTTAGAGAAACAGAGGATTTAAGGATTACTGTTTCACTTACCAATGAAGAGCCTTTTACCACGGCGGGAACTTTGTTTGCTATAGGCGGCGTTGTTGTAGTGCTGGCCGTAGCGGTTTATATGGTGATGTTTACTGATATAATAAAAAGAAAAGAAAAACAGTAGTCTATGGGTGTATTTGTACTTTGCAGATACACCCTTTTATGTTAAAATAAAATTATGAATTCTAAGAAATTTTTTGGAAACAAGTATATATCTGTGATTTTGGCACTTTTGTGCGTTATTCTGTGGGGTACGGCATTTCCGGTAATTAAGAGCTGTTATGAAATGTTCGGTATTCCCTCATATGACTATGGAAGCAAGGTACTGTTTGCAGGGTATAGATTTTTTATTGCAGGGATTATGGTGCTTTTGGTTGGAATAATTTCAAACAAAGGATTTATTTACCCGAAAAAAAGAGATATTATACCCATTGGAATTATGGGCTTTCTGCAAATCTTCTTACAGTATCTTTTTTCCTATATCGGGCTTTCCAACACAACAGGTACAAAAACTTCTGTTATAACAGCCTTAGGCTCTTTTCTTGCGGTTATTGTTTCTCCTGTATTTTTTAAAGGCGACAGGCTTACTGTTAAGAAAATAATAGGCTGTATAGTGGGTTTTGCCGGAGTTATAGTAATTAATTTTCAGGGCATAGGGGGAGGCTTTTCCTTTTTTGGTGAGGGATTTGTAACACTTTCCACTATTGCGGCAACGGGAGGAAACATTTATTGCAAAAAGATTTCCAAAGGGAGAAACCCTATGACTGTGTCTGCTTATCATCTTGTTTTTGGGGGAACAGGATTAATTATACTGGGAACTATTTTGGGCGGTGCACTGGATGTTTTATGTATAAGAGTTATACTTCTCTTATTATATTTAGGTTTTATTTCTGCTGTTTCCTTTACCCTTTGGACAGCCTTGCTGAAATATAACCCTGTTTCAAAAATACTTATATTTAACCTTTTAATACCTATTTTCGGAACAATATGGAGCGGGATTTTACTGGGAGAGGAAGTTATAAATTTATACAATATTGTTTCTGTAGCCTTGATTTCTGTGGGAATAGTTTTGGTGAATTTGCAAAGGAGCGAAAAATATAAAGATGAAAATTAAAGGTGCAATCTTTGATATGGACGGGGTTTTGCTGAATTCTGAAATTTTGTATCAGCGTTTTTGGCTGGAGGCTCTGCATTTCTACAATTACAAGGCAACAGAGGAGCATATTCTTGCTTTGCGTTCGTTGACAGGGAAAATGGCAAAGGAAAAGTTGCAATCCTTTTTCGGCAAGGGTCTTGACTATGAACGGGTAAAGGCAAAGAGAATAGAGCTTATGGACAGATTTATTGAAGAAAACGGAGTTGATATAAAAGAGGGCGCAGATATTATTTTGCCTTATCTTAAGGATAGGGGCATAAAACTTGCCCTTGCAACATCATCGCCCTATGAAAGGGCGGAAAATCACCTTTCCGGGGTAGGACTTTTTTCTTATTTTGATGAGATTTGCTGCGGCACAATGGTGGAAAAATCTAAGCCTGCACCGGATATTTACATTTATGCCTGCAAAAAGCTTTGCCTGTATCCCGGGGAGTGTATTGCTGTGGAGGATTCCCCCAACGGCGCACTTTCTGCAATCATGGCAGGGTGTAAAACTATAATGATACCTGACCTTACACCGTGCCCAAAGGATATGGAGGACAGAGTTTTTGCTGTGTGTGAAACACTTTCTGAAATTAAAAATTATGTATAAAAAGCGGGTAATGTCTATAATTTTTCTAATATTTGGAGTAAAACCACTTGACTTTAATGTTCCATAGGAGTATATTACTATATAGACTTTAGCACTCTAATATAGGGAGTGCTAAAAACTAAAAAGAAAAGAAGGTTTTATTATGGCTAAAAAACAGTTTAAGTCAGAGTCAAAAAGACTTCTTGACCTTATGATTAATTCTATCTATACAAACAGAGATATATTTCTCCGTGAAATTATTTCCAATGCCAGCGACGCTATAGACAAGCTGTGCTTTAAAAGTCTTACAGACAGCAATGTAGGACTTGAAAGAAGTGATTTTAAAATTTCTATTTCCGCCCAAAAGGATACCCGAACCCTTACTGTTTCCGATAACGGTATTGGTATGGATAGTGAGGACCTTGAAAATAATCTGGGTATTATCGCCTCCTCCGGTTCTTACAAATTTAAACAGGAAATGGAGGATAAGGACAAGGAAGATATTGATATTATCGGTCAGTTTGGCGTAGGTTTTTATTCTGCATTTATGGTTGCCAAGGATATTACGGTTATTACAAAAAAATATGGTTGTGACACCGCATACAAATGGCACTCGACAGGTGCAGACGGTTATACAATTACAAAGTGTGATAAAGAAAATGTGGGTACTGACATTATTATGGTACTAAAGGATAATACTGATGAGGATAAATATGACGATTATCTTGAGCAGTACAAGCTGTCTTCCTTAGTTAAAAAGTACAGCGATTATATTCGTTATCCTATAGAAATGGAAATGAAAAAATCCAGAGTTAAGGAAGAAACAAAGGACAGCGACAAGCCGGAGTATGAGGATTACTTTGAAAAGGAAACCCTTAATTCAATGGTACCCCTGTGGCAAAAGCCCAAAAAAGATGTTACACAAGAGGAATACAACAACTTCTATATGGAGAAGTTTATGGATTACAACCAGCCTTTAAAGGTTATTACAACCTCTGTTGAGGGCGTTGTAACATACAAGGCTATGCTGTTTATTCCCTCAAAAACTCCTTATAATTATTTTACCAAGGAGTATAAGAAAGGCTTACAGCTTTATTCCTCGGGCGTACTTATTATGGATAATTGCGAAGAGCTTTTACCTGAACATTTCCGTTTTGTTAAAGGCGTTGTGGATTCTCCGGATGTAAGCCTTAACATTTCCAGAGAGATGCTTCAGCAGGACAGAGTTCTGAAACAAATGGAAAAAACCCTTGAAAAGAAAATTAAAAACGAGCTTTCATCTGTGCTTAAAAAGGACAGGGAAACCTACGAAAAATTTTACGCCTCCTTTGGTATTCAGCTTAAATACGGTTGCGTAAGTGACTTTGGCGCCCATAAGAATGATTTACAGGATTTGCTCCTTTTCTATTCCGGAAAGGAAAAGAAAAATATTACTCTTGCTGAATATGTTGATGCAATGAAAGAAGAACAGAAATATATCTACTATGCAACCGGCGAAAGCGCTGAGGCTATTGACAGACTGCCTGTTCTTGAGCTACTTAAAGAAAAGGGCTATGATATTCTCTATCTTACCGATGAGGTTGATGAGTTCTGTATGCAGTCAATTATAAATTACAAGGATAAGGAACTCCGTTCTGTTCTTAACGACGACCTGGGACTGCCGGAAGATGAAAACAAGGAAACAGAGGAAGAAAAGAAGTCCGGCGAGGGTACAGTCAACTTTATGAAAGAAACACTTGGGGAAAAGGTGTCCGATGTTGTTGTCAGTAAAAAGTTAAAAAGCTATCCTGTTGTTCTTACAGCAAAGGGCGGGGTCAGCTTTGAAATGGAAAAATACCTTAATCAGATGAACCCCGAGGGCGGTGTAAAGGCTCAAAGAGTTCTTGAAATTAACCCCAACCACGAAACTGTTAAGGCTATGATGAGTTATATTGATACAGATATGGAAAAGGCAAAGAATTATTGTCAGCTCCTATTGGGCCAGGCTACACTTATGGCAGGTCTTGAACTGGAGAATACTGCCGAATATTCAAACCTTGTGCTTTCATTAATGAAGTAAAGAAAGAGTTATTCTTGAACCGTCCCAAATTGTGCGGACAGCGCAAAAAATTCCCCCTATGGTAGCTATTTTTATTCTACCACAGGGGGTCTTTTTTCTATTTTTCATTTTTTATGGACCTGTGCACAAGGGATAACTCTTTTTTATTCGGTATCTTTGGCAGGGTATTTTTTGTTTAAAATGTTTGCGTAAAGAAAAATAAATTTTTCTTTATATTTTACTCAATTATAAAAATACTTTACAATAAGGACGGGAATATGTTACACTACATATGATAATAAATTATCTTACTTGTCTTATGTATAATTATTCTAAAAGAAAAAGAGGTTTAATATGAATATTAAAGGAAATTTTGTTACGCTAAGGGCTATGTCGCAGAATGATTTACAAATGATTTGTGATATGTTTAATGACCCGGAACTCGAAAATCTTGTAGTTGGCTGGGCGTTTCCGCTTTCGATAGAACAACAGAAATCGTGGTTTGAAAGAAATATGAACGACCAACGCAATTTTCGTTTTGTAATTGAAACCGAGGAGAACGGGGCAGTGGGAATTGCAACCCTCACAAATATTGACTGGAAAAACAGGTGTGCCGAACACGGAATAAAATTAGCAAAAAAAGAAAATCGAACAAAAGGAATTGGAACTGATACGGTTATGGCAATAATGCGCTATGCCTTTGAGGAATTGGGACTTCACCGTTTAGACGGTTCAATATTTGAGGAAAATATTGCCTCAAGAGGTCTTTATAAAAAATGCGGCTGGAAAAAAGAGGGTATAAGAAAGTCTTGTGTATACAAACACGGCGCTTGGAGAAATCTTGTTATGACAAGAATTTTAGATAGTGAATATTACGAGGTAGCAGAAAACCTTGGATATTGGAAATAACAGATAAAGAGTTATCCTTTCGGATAACTCTTTTTTATTCGGTATCTTTGGCAGGGTATTTTTTGTTTAAACTGTTTGCGTAAAGAGCAATAAGGATTTCGCTTAATAAAATAAAAACTATTTGCAGGAAAAACATATATGTTGCATAACTGCCTATTGCCATACCTGTTAGCCCCAGAATAACACCGACGGCTCCGATGATTACAAAAATTACACCGCCAAGTCGGTTTGCTTTTCTCCATATATATTCATTGTTAAGAGTAGCCTTTATTCTAAAACCGGCAATGCTGTTTGTTTTCAGCTTTGGCATAAGATTTCCTAAAAACATAAACAACATACCGCAGATTATATTAATTATGGAAAATACCAAATTGTTGTCAAGCTTTGTATAGCCTGATACCATTATAAATATTACCCAAAATACCACATCAATAAAAAGCAGTATACTGCCAAAAATTTTATTAAGGTATTTTTTATTTTTTTCCAACGCATTTATATGAATTAAAACCAAATTTACAATGGTATAGATAAGGCAGAGAATAAAGGGAATTAATCCGAGAAGCATAAGCTCCCATTTTGAGCCGTATCTATCTGTATTCCCACTAATATTGAAGTGCAGGGGAACGGAATTTGTGGGAACCAGGAAAATCAAAAATACTATTTTAAGTAATGTACTTAAAGCGGAATAAATTAAACATACAAAATTTTTCATAAATTAGTCTTCTCCTCTCTTTGTAAGGTCTGAAAGCAGGCTTAAAATATCTTCCAGTACGCTTGTGTTTAGGGAGTAAAATACATTTTGTCCCTTTTTTTCACAGTCCACCATATCTGCCTGTTTTAAAATATTTAAATGATTGCTGATAGAAGGCTTTGTCATATTAAACTCGCCGGCAATTTCTCCTGCGTTCATATCCCTTTTTTTAAGCATTTCAAGAATTTTTCTTCTTGTCGGGTCTGCAAGTGCTTTCCATACATCTCCCATAATATCTATTCCTTTATTGTTAGTTAATTAGATAAATATCTAACTATTTATAATTATATATTTGCAGATTTGTTTTGTCAATAGATATTTAGAAAAATATCTAAATAAGTAAGGTGAAAAGTAACGGAAAAAAATAAAGCCCGGCACTGATATAACCCCAATAGTGTAACTTAAAATCTTTCATATTTTTAAGTATCTGCTATATGGGGATTATGTCAAAATGCCAAACTTATTCACTAATAATTAATATTATTTAAACTTTGTGTTTCACGCCTTTTAGGGGGCTATTTATATGTTCAAAATATTTGTTGCAATTACAAAGTATACTACAAGACTGACGGCGTCAACAATGGTTGTAATAAAAGGAGACGCCATAACCGCAGGGTCAAATCCCAGTTTGTAGGCAAACATTGGCAGGCTGCAGCCAATGATTTTAGCTACAAGTACTGTAAGTGCCAGGGTAAGGCACACCACAAATGCAACGCCGTATGTCACTTCGTTATTGCCTAAGAGTATTTTATCAACAAGGAGAACCTTTAAAAACGCCGCCGCTGCCAGGGATATTCCGCACAGTACGGCAACTCTGATTTCTTTCCATATGACCTTTATAAGGTCTTTAAAGTTAAGTTCATTAAGGGAAATTGCACGAATAACGGTAACAGATGCCTGGGAACCGGAGTTACCGCCGGTATCCATAAGCATTGGAATAAAAGCCGTAAGCACCACAGAGGTTGCAAGGGCGTTCTCGAAAGAGCTTATAATCATACCCGTAAAGGTGGCAGAAATCATAAGAAGCAAAAGCCATGGAATACGGCTTTTCCAAGTATCAAAAATTCCTATTTTGAGATAGGGCTTATCCGTGTTTGGAGTAATAGCTGCCATCTTCTGAATATCCTCGGTAGCCTCATCCTGCATAACATCGACAGCGTCGTCAACCGTTACAATACCAACAAGTCGGTTTTCCGTATCCACTACGGGAAGTGCAAGAAAGTCATACCTTTGAATAATTTCCGCAACTTCTTCCTGGTCGGTGTAGGTGTTTACAGAAATGACATTCGGGTCCATTATATCCTTAACCTTTGTGTCGTCCTCTGCAAGAATAAGGTCCTTAATTGTAACAATACCCGTAAGTTTGCTAAGGTTATCGGCAACATAACAGGTGTATATTGTTTCCTTGTCAACGCCTGTTCTTCTAATCCGTTTAATAGCCTCCTGGGCAGTCATATCGGGGCGGAGAATAACAAGCTCGGTTGTCATAATTGAGCCTGCTGAATCCTCAGGGAACTTGAGGAGCATATTAATCATCTTTCTGTCTTCGTTGGTGCTTTGACGGAGAATACGCTTTACAACATTTGCCGGCATTTCCTCAATCATATCAACAACATCGTCCAGAAACATATCGTCCAGAACTTCCCTAAGCTCCGTATCGCTAAGGGATTGGATAAGGAACTGCTGTGTGTCCTCGTCCATTTCCACAAAGGCATCAGCCGCAATATCCTTTGGAAGAAGTCTGTATAGAACAGGCATTTTTTCGTCCTGAATAGCCTCAAAAATTCCTGCAACATCAACAGGGTTCATTGTGGTAAGAATATCACGAAGAGATGCGTATTTTTTGTTCTTCAGCAGGCTTTCAATAGTCTCCTGAAGGGTTACATTACTTTCCATAGGAAAATCTCCTTTCTGTAAAAATTGAAATAGAGATGTTCCTCAAATATTTTATATGAAATCAGCAGAGCTAAAGGCACTGCGGACAATATAAAACTTTCGGGGAACAGAGTCCAAATTACCTTCGGCGTCCAATGATTTCACCTCAACTTTTTATAGATATATTTTCAAAACCTCTTAATATTCTACACCTAAAAATGTATTATTGTCAATGTAAAAGAAATTATTTTTAGTAATAAACTTTTCCTACAGCAAAAAGGGGCGTACCCATTGGTACGCCCAAAAAAATTGTCTATTAACAGAAGAATACATCCATATCCTTTTCTTCGCCGTCAGCAGTAAAGTAAGCCTTGTTGTCCTGGGGTTTAAGATAAATTACATATTCCTTAGAATCCTTGCCGTTTACCAGCTTTACATTACTTATGATTTCATCTAAAGAAACCTGAACGCCGTTAAATTCAACGAATACCTTAACATCGGATTCCTTAGCTGTTGCCTTAGCGGCCTTTTTAGAAGGAGTCTTTGTAAGAGCCTTCTTTGTAGGAGTTTTTGCTGTTGTCTTTTTGGCAGTAGTTTTCTTTGCAGCAGTCTTTTTAGCTGCAGGCTTTTTTTCTTCAGCCTTAACCTCTGTCTTTGCAGCAGCCTTTGCAGCTGTAGCAGCAGGAGCTGTTTCTTTCTTTGTTGTAGCAGCAGCTGCCTTTGTTGCAGTTGTTTTTGTTTCTGCCTTTGCAGCAGTTGTCTTTGTTTCTGCCTTTGCAGCAGTTGTCTTCTTTGTTGTTGCCATGATAGAAAAACCTTCTTTCATAAAATATGGCAGTTGTCTGCCCTATGATGAATTATAAGATTTTTTTGCCGTTAAGTCAATTTATTAGAGAAAAATTCGGAAAGTTTCACATATTTGTAAATGTGGGTCTGACTGCTTTGTTAAAACTGAATAACAAAAAACCTGTTTTTTCTTATAAAATCACAAAAAATTATTGACCTTATACAATTTATTTTTTTTATATTATGAAATATGGACAAAAAATATGACAAAAATTTTAAATTAAAACATTTATTTGTACCTTTTTTGCCTTGTAAAATTTTAGAAGAGTAGTATAATAAAATAAAGTACCGTTTTTGGGACAGTTAATATGATATAGTGGAGATGAAATCATTGGAGGAAAAATTAAGACAGCTTTTAGAGGACGCTCAAAAGGACAGCTCCCTTAAAGAAAAACTGCTTGAAACAAGGAAAGATAAGGACCCTATGAAATGCTTTTGTGACACCTGCCAAAGTCTTGGCTATGAGATTTATCTCGGAGAACTTTTTGCCTATGGACAGGATATGAACGACGCCAAAATGCGTTCTGTAAACGGCGGGGGCGTTTGTTCCATTGATGGTTGGGACGACGCTTACGAAATGTTTTTCGCCTCACTGGAGGTGTAACAATGCTTTCAAGTTTTCTTACTGTTTCCCAGCAGGTTCTGATTTTGTTTATTCTTATTGCCGCAGGTTTTGTGTCAAGGAAGATAAACCTTATTGGAGAAAGTGCAGTAAAGGGTATGACAAATTTAGTGCTATACTTTGCAACACCCTGCGTTATAATCACTTCTTTTAACGATTGTAAATTTAACAGGGAAATGCTTATAGGGCTTTTACTTATGGCGGGGATTGTTGTGGTCATACATATTGTCAGTATAGCCGTTGCCACTCTATGTTTCGGAAACAGGGATACTGCAAAAAAGGCGGTTTTTAAGGTTGCTACGGTTTTCTCAAACTGCGGTTTTATGAGCCTGCCTTTACAGAAGGCTATCCTTGGCAGTGACGGGGTTTTTTACGGTGCAATTTATGTTGCGATTTTTAACATTATGGTGTGGACCTACGGTCTTGTAACTATGAGCGGAAACAAAAAGGATTTAAGCCTGAAAAAGCTGATTACAAACCCGGGTATTGTGGGAGTGGTTATTGCTGTTGTAATTTGGGTTTTAAATATTCATTTACCTACAGTAATTTATTCACCAATCAATTACCTTGGCGCTCTGAATACGCCGGTGCCTATGATAATAATAGGCTGTCAGCTGGCCTCGGCAAATCTTAAAAGGGCATTTACGGACAGGTACAGCTATCTTTCTATGGGATTAAGGCTGATTATAATTCCTCTCGTTACCTTAGGGGTACTTGTAGTGTTGGGTGTAAGAGGAAGTATGCTTGTTGCTACCGTTATTGCAACCTCCGCCCCGTCGGCGGCTACTACCACAATGTTTGCAACAAAGTATAACAGGGACACATCTCTGTCTGTAAGCTTAGTTTCGGCGTCCACCCTGATTTCAATGATTAGTATGCCTGTAATAGTGGCATTGGCACAGATGTTTGCATAGGAGGATAATTATGTCTAAAGGGCCTAACCAAAAGCAAAAATTGCTGTATATTCAAAAGCTCCTGGAGGAAAAAACCGACGAAAAGCACGGAGTGACTGTAAATGAAATAATTGAATATCTTGAGGATAAGGGAATATCTGCGGAGAGAAAGGCAATCTATACAGATATTAAAACCTTGCAGGACTTTGGTATGGATATAGAAAAGTGTAAAAGCAAGGCTGTTACATATAGATTGCTTTCCAGGGATTTTGAAATGCCTGAATTAAAGCTCCTTGTTGACGCAGTCCAGAGCAGTAAATTTATTACAGAAAAAAAGAGCCTTGAACTTATTAAAAAAGTAGAGGGTCTTACATCGAAATACGAGGGAAAGCTCCTTAACAGGCAGGTTGTTGTAAGTAATCGTGTTAAAACAATGAATGAGAAGATTTACTACAACATAGATAAAATTCACAACGCCATTGACGAGGGCAAGAGGATACATTTCTACTACTATGAGTGGTCGGTTAATTTTAACTCCGGTGAAAAGGTAGTAAAGAGAAAGCGCAGGGAGGGTAAAATTTACAAAGTATCACCCTGGGCATTGACTTGGGACGATGAAAATTATTACCTTATCGGATATGACGGTTCATCAGATAAAATTAAGCACTACCGTGTAGACAAAATGGATAAAATCGTTATTACAGAAGAAGTGCGTGACGGACAGGATAAATTTAAGAGATTTAACCTTGCCACATATTCAAAAAGGGTATTCGGAATGTTTGGAGGCCAGGAGGTTGAATTAAAGCTAATGTTCAGCAACGACCTTATAGGGGTGGTTATTGACAGGCTCGGCAAGGATATATTTATTTCCAAAGCAAGTGAAAACAGTTTCTTTGCAAATGTAAAAGTAAACCTCAGTCCGCAGTTTTACGGCTGGCTGTTCGCCCTTGGAACAGGAGTTAAAGTTGTATCCCCCCAGTGGGTTTCGGAGGAATACGCCAAAAGGATAAATTCCGTTGCAGGTTTATACAAGCATAATATTAATCAAATTACGGAGTGAAAAATATAAATTTAATTTTTGACGGCGGGATAAATCCCATTTATGGGACACCTTAATTGCTATAATAAAATTGTAAAAAGTTTTGAAAGGGTGTTCCCAATGATTATGAATTTATGTTTGTTTGTTTTTGTGATATATCTCCTCATTAAAATTTTTAGAATGCTTACAACCAAACCTCCAATGAGGAATAAATTTAAGGTGCATACCCCTCAGGGTTATGTAAAAGTTATTTATGACGAAAAGTGAAAAAATTACACAAAAGGCTACAGTAAAGCTACAGTTTATGCTGTAGCTTTTTGCTTTTTAAGAATAGTATGTAAACCAAATTAGGGTTGTTGTAATAGTTGCACAAGTTTGTATTCCAAAATTTGTTTACTATTTTTTACTAAAT
>CANROX010000043.1 GCA_947632335.1 uncultured Clostridia bacterium | reverse complement strand
ATACCTTGTTTTTCCTTCCTGTTTTTCCCATATAAATATGCACCTCCAAAAGTGTCTAACTTTTGGGGTGCATATCACACCCTTTGGTGTTTATAAACAGTGTTAAGGTCAAACAGGAAATATCCCCCTTTATTCATAAAAACGGATAATCTTTCAAATGCCCCTTCAAGGGACTTCTCATCTACAATATGATTAAGACTATCAAGGGTGCAAATGCAGGTATCTACTGTGCCGTAAAGGTCAAGCTCCTCCATACTCTGGCGGAGAAAAAGTATATCCAAATTCTTTTCATATGCCTTTTCGCAGGCAATAGAAAGCATTTCCTCACTTGCATCAACACCATAAATATCCACACCTTTTTCCTTTAGGAGAATAGTGAGTGTACCTGTACCGCAGGCGAGGTCAAGGGTCAGTCCTAAATTGTGATTATGTTTCTTTTCCAGAATATTAACTATGTAGTCGGCCCTTTCCCCGTACTGAACATTATCAGTAAGGCTGTCATAAAAATCCGCAAACATTTGGTAGGAGGGCATATTACTCCTCCTCTTTACTGTTTTTCTTATCTATTCTGCTGAAAACCATTTCATAGCCGTCAGAACCGTAGATAAGACTCCTGTTCACACGACTTATTGTAGCGGTTGATGCACCGGTCTTTGTAACAATGTCGCTGTATACCTTTTTATCTGTAAGCATTTTTGCCACAACAAGGCGCTGTGACATAGCTTTAAGCTCAGGGACTGTGCATAAATCTTCAAAGAATTTGTAACATTCCTCTTCATTTTCAAGACTTAAAACTGCTTTGAAAAGTAAATCTGTTGATTCGTCCTTAATTTTGTTGTTCATAAAAACATTCTCCTTTACTTTTACAACATAAAATTTTAACACACTAAAATGTGAAAGTAAAGGAGAAAAAGTATTTTTATTTAATTTTCTTTTTATAGTCAGATACGGTTTTACATATCCCTTTTAATCTGATTTAAAGCGCCTTTCTCTATTCTGGATACCTGTGCCTGACTTATGCCTATTTCCTCTGCAACCTCCATTTGGGTCTTGCCTTTAAAAAACCTTAGGGACAAAATTTTCTTCTCCCTGTCGCTTAGCTTTTTTATGGACTCCTTAAAGGAAATCTCCTCCAGCCAGTTGCTGTCGGAATTATTGTTGCTAAGCATATCCATAACATAAATTGTATCATCTCCGTCGGAAAACACAGGCTCATAAAGGGAAACAGGTTCAACAATAGCTTCCAGCGCCAGCACAACAGTTTCTTTCGGAACATCCATAACCTTTGCAATTTCCTCTACAGTAGGCTCCCTGTTATTTTTGTTTATAAGTTTTTCTTTTACCTGCATTGCATGGTAAGCGGTATCCCTCATAGAACGGCTTACCCTAAGGGCGTTGTTGTCCCGCAAATATCTTCTAATCTCTCCTATAATCATAGGGACCCCATAGGTGCTGAATCTTACATTAAGACTACTGTCAAAGTTGTCAATAGCCTTTATCAGCCCTATTACTCCCACTTGAAACAAATCGTCAAGATTTTCTCCCCTGTTTGTAAAGCGCTGAATTATGGAAAGTACAAGCCTAAGATTGCCGTTTATCATTTTTTCTCTTGCCTTTGCTCTTTCTTTAGGCGTACCCTCATTCATTATTTTAAGGAGTTCTCTCTTTTCCTTTTCAGACAATACTTTTAGTTTGCTGGTGTTAACTCCACAGATTTCTACCTTACTGTACTGCAAAAAATCCCCCCTAACAATTACTACTAAAAGTATTGCCAGAGGAGATAATTTTAATTCTTAATTTACGAATTTGTTCTGTTTACTTTGGTTTCCTTACTTCCGTTGTCAAAGTCAACCGACCATTTTCCTTGGGATTTTACAACAATAAAGTAATATTTATTCATATCAAGGGTTGCGGAAACCGTTCCCTCAAAGTCGTCAATTTCGTCGCAAAGAACGCCAATCTGTTTTCCGGACTGGTCAAACAGGAATACTGTAAAGTCACCCTCGCCGCTGTTTTTCAGCTTTACATTCTTCTTTAGGTTAGTACCCCTAAACATAGGTGATACACAGTCCCCTGTACCTGTTATAAAATCTGTGCCGTTATATTCAATAGCCTGTATTTTAAGTTTCCAGTAACCTGTTGCAGCAATTTTAATGGTTGCGTCCTTAACGCCGTCGCTTTTGCCTTTTGCATAAATAATGGTACCGCTGTAGTTGCCGTCTGTATCCACATAGGTATAGGCTCTTCCGTCACCGTCAGAACCGATGACATTGAAAATACCGTCTCCCGTATGCTCTGTTGTAATGGCATAAACTCCCTCTGAAACCGTAACATTTTTAAGGGTCTTGTTGCCTGTCCCGCTGTATTTAAGGGTAGACTGTGTTACTGTCAGCTTACAGTAATCATACTTTTTATTTGATGTAGTGGCATAGATTTTGCATTTTCCAGCTTTTATACCCTTAACCTTGCCGTTTGAATCAACAGTGGCAACCCTTTCGTCAGAGGATTCCCAAACAATTTCCCTGTATGCAGAGGTGTCAGGCAGGATTTTTGCCTCAAGCTGAACTGTTTTTCCTGTACCTACTGTGGCTTTTTCCATATTAACCCGTACGCCAAGGGGTCTGACCTTAACAGTCAGCTCACACTTGGCTGTGACGCCATTTGAAGATGTAGCAGTAATTGTGCAAGTGCCAACTGACTTTGCCGTAACCTTGCCGTTTTCAACGGTGGCGATTTTTCTGTCACTGGTTTCCCAGTCAATAGCCTTGTCTGTTACATTTTCCGGAACAATGGTGTATTCAATCTTTTTTGTTGTACCAACCATCATTGTAAATTTACTTTTGTTTATGGTCAGTTTTTCCGTAAGAATATTATCAACCCTCACCTTACACTCATCACTTACACCGTTGCTGGTAAAGGCTCTTACTACCGTTTCCCCCTCTCCGACAGCTGTTAAAACGCCGGATTTTACAGTTACCACATCTGTGTCCTCACTCTCCCAGTAAACCTTTGGTTCGGCAGCATTTTTCGGAGAAACAGAGGCAGAAACGGTTAATGTATCTCTTAACTGCATACTAATCTTTTTATCTGAAATTTTAACATCTGTAACAACAGCCTTTCCACAGCCTGTAAAAATCAGTCCCATAAGTAAAAGAACTATTGTTGACAATGATATTATCCTGCTCATTTTATCACTCCTACCCTAATAATATACCTTTTATATACCTTTTGCAACATTTATTTCCCCTATACATAAAATTACAAGTAACCTATAGGAAAAATCCCCTGCCTTTGCAGGGGAATGTTTATATCAGGGCAACAATTTATTTTCTTTTACAGAATTATCATCTATTGTCTGTACGGCAGAAAGTTTCCGCTGTATCTGCCTTGTGCGAACACCTACAAGTTTATCAAGCTCGGCATTTGCCTGACTGATTTTTTCCTGTGTTTTGTCAAGGACTGCCCCAAAGGTATCAAATTCTTTTTTAACATCTCCCAAAACTTTCCAAACCTCTGCGCTCCTTTTTTGTACTGCAAGGGTTTTAAATCCCATCTGTAATGAATTTAAAAGGGCTGCCATTGTAGATGGACCTGCAACATTCACCTTATATTCCCTCTGCAATACTTCCACAAGCCCTCTGTTTACAACCTCGGCATAAAGCCCCTCAAAGGGCAGGAACATAATTGCAAACTCTGTTGTTTCCGGCGGCGAAATGTACTTATCTCTAATATCCTTTGCCTCCTGCTTTATCCTTGTAATAAGAGCTTTGGAGGCAGTATTAATCAGGTCTTTGTCCCCCTCTTCCATAGCGCTGACAAGGGTTTGATAAGTGTCGCCGGGGAATTTACTGTCAATGGGAAGATATACAAAGCTATCGTCATCAGCAGGGAGTTTAACGGCAAACTCAACTACATTCCTGCTTCCTTTCTTGGTGGCAACATTTTCATCATACTGTTCGGGAGCAAGGATTTCCTTGAGAATTGCTGAAAGCTGTATTTCTCCCAAAATGCCTCTTGTCTTAACATTGGAAAGCACTTTTTTAAGGTCGCCAACTCCAACAGCAAGATTTTGCATTTCTCCCAGTCCCTTATAAACCTGTTCAAGGCGCTGATTAACCAGTTCAAATGATTTGTTCAGTTTGTCGTCAAGGGTTTTCTGCAACTTTTCGTCAACGGTTATTCTTACTTTTTCAAGCTGTTTGTTGTTGTCCTCTTGCATATATGTAAGTCTTTTTTCCACAACTGTACGGATATTCTCCAGCTTTTGCTCATTTTCAAGGGAAAAGGTTTTTAATCTGTCCTCCATCTGGGTCAGCTTTTCATTTTGATTAGTAGCCATATTTTGCTGATTTTGATTAATCATATCGGACATAACTTTCATACTGTTAATAGTTGTAGTGTTAATCTCCTGTCTTAAAACCTGCATTTCATTTTGGAGGTTATCTTTAATTTCACCTTTCAGTTCATTTTTCTGATTATTTTCAGTTCTGCTTCCCTTTAATAAAATAACACATAAAAAAACAGCCTCCATAACCAGTATCCCTATAATTACTGCAAAAAAGATATTATCCATAACAGCCTCCAAATATCCTTATCTGATTTACTGTTATCTTAGCATATACAAAACTAAAAATCAATTCATCTGAAACCCACTGTCCTATAAACAGTACAGTAACCCCTGTAAAAAACAGAGGTTACCTACCTTTACTAATTAAATGTGCTTACAACTGTCTTGTCAGCATTTACGGGACTGTATAGGAATGTGTCCATATGATTGCCCTGATAGATATATTCCGGCATAGTTGGATTGTAGTCATATTTAAAAGTATCAATAATTATAAGCTTTATTTTCATTCTCTCCGGGATTATGCTTTTTATAAAAACAGACGCCTGCTCCCCTACCTTGATACCTTCCTTGCTTTCCGCAAGACCTGCAAGGTTGGGGCAAAGTTCAACGAAAGCACCATAGCTCTCCACACTTCTGATTATGCCTGCAACAGTTTCTCCGGGAGTAAATTTTTCCGCGTTTTCTTCCCAAGTTCCCAGCAATTCCTTGTGGGACAGACTTATCCTGCCTTCATCAATGGATTTTACAACCGCCTTAATATCCATTCCCACAGTAAATCTTTCCCTTGGGTGTTCAATTCTGGAAACAGAAATTGCATCAATGGGAATAAGGGCAACTATTCCGCATCCAATATCTACAAATGCCCCAAAATTCTCCAAGTGTGTAACCTTTGCGTCAATAATATCCCCGGGCCGTAGGGTGCTGATATAGTCGTTTTGGCACATAAGTTGAGCCTTTTCTCTGGAAAGCAGGGCAATATTATTGCCCTTATTGTCCTTTCCAAAACCTTTAACAATAAAGCTCACAGGTCTGTTGACCCTGGATATAACCGCAATATCCCTTACCTTTCCTTCCCTAATGCCTATTGCCCCGTCCTCTCTTTTTATAATACCTTTCATAAAGCCTAAGTCAACAATAAGGTTATGCTCCTGGTCGCAAACAGTGGCCCTTGCCTCAAGAATTTTTTGGTCACGCATTGCGTCGTTGAGAGATTTAAGGCTTGAAATAGCCTCAAGATTTTCATATGTATCTATTCTGCGTCCTTCAGGTAGATAATCTGTCATTTTATTTCCTCCGATTATTTTGTTACACATATAATTATGAAAATTTGGAGGATTTTATGACTGGTAAAAAACTGCTATGTAAAATTAATATGAAAATTTTATTGAAGTATTGAAAAAAACAGGGATTTATTATACAATTAGGGTGCTTATGTATTTTTGAAAAGAGGTATTATAAATGAAAAGAATATCAAGTATTTTACTAACAGCTGTAATGTGCATTATGATGACTTTGTCAGTTTCATTTACAGCATCGGCAAAATTTAACCAGGAGAACCCTCCAAAGCAGGGAGATACGGTTGCAGTTATCCACACAAACTATGGTGATATTGCTATGTCTTTCTTTGAAAAATATGCCCCAAAGGGTGTTGAAAATTTTGAAACCCTGGCTAAAGACGGCAAGTATGACAACACAATTTTTCACAGAGTTGTTGACGGCTTTATGATTCAGGGCGGCGACTACACAAAATTTGACGGTACAGGGGGCCAGTCCTGTTGGGGGGACGAATTTGAAAACGAATGTGTTGATGAGCTTTCAAATATCAGAGGCTCCGTAGCCTATGCAAACAGAGGCGAGGATACAAACAGCAGTCAGTTCTTTATTAACTCTGCTGACAACAGCACAAATCTTGACGGCAGCTACACAGTATTTGGACAGGTTTATTCCGGTATGGATGTTGTGGACACAATCTCCAAGTGTGAAACACAGTATAACACCTCCGGCGAAAACTCCTCCCCTGTAAACGATGTCAAAGTGGAGAGCGTAGAAATTACAAAATATAAAAAGGGTATGGAAACATCCCTTGCCCCTGCAACAGACCCATACGAGGGAGTGGAGAGCACCACTGCTGTTGATGAAACAACTTCCCCCAATACTTCAGAAAATCAAAGCAATACTTCTTCACAGGACGAACCTTTTAACTGGCTTCCCATTATTATTTTCGTAGGGGTTCTTGCAGTAATATTTGCCTGCTTTGCAATTCCTTATGCAATAAGCGACAGAAAGAAAAAGCGTGAAAAAGCAGCAAAAAAGGCGGCTATGAAGGCAGACCCTAATTATAAGAAGAAAAAATCCAAGAAAAAGAGATAATTTTATTTTTCCTTTAATATGCTGTAATATATTATTCTGAAATAAGGAATAGCTATGAACGACAAACCTATAATTGCAATAATGTATGACTTTGACAAAACCCTATGCACAAAGGATATGCAGGACTATGCCTTTATCCCGTCCCTCAATATGACCCCCAAGGAATTTTGGGACAGAACCAATGAAGTGGGGCTTACCCAGCATATGGACTCCGTCCTTGCGTATATGTATACAATGCTCCTTGAAAGCAGGGAGCGAAATATCCCACTTACCAGAGACGGTCTTGTGGAAAAAGGAAATAAAATTGACTTTTTTCCCGGTGTCAAGCAGTGGTTTTCAAGGCTGAACAAATTTGCAGAAGAAAATAATGTTCTCCTTGAACATTATGTAATTTCCTCGGGACTTAAAGAGATTATTGAGGGTACATCAATAAGCAATGAGTTTAAAGAAATATACGGCTGTGAATTTGTCTATGACAAAGAGGGGCATGCCGTTTTTCCAAAAACTGCCGTCAACTACACCAACAAAACCCAGTTTGTGTATAGAATTAACAAGGGAGTACTTGATGTATCAAACGACTATGACCTTAATAAGTCTATGCCGGACGACAGCAAGAGAATCCCCTTTTGCAATATGATTTATATTGGAGACGGACTTTCCGATGTGCCTTGTATGAAAATGATGAAATCCTATGGCGGTGTTTCTATTGCCGTATACCAGGGTGATGTTACAGAAAAGGTAAATGACCTGCTTTTAAGGGATAGGGTTGACTACATATATCCTGCTGACTACAGGGAAAACAGCGGTCTGGACAGAACTGTTAAGAATATAATAAGGAAAATGGCAGTTTGGGAAATACTTTATCAAGAAAATTCCCGGCAGAAAAAAAGAATTTTTTAATAGGGTATGCTCATGAACAGATATAATTTCTACTGGAGAAAAATAGAATAATAACACCAAAAACAGAGAGTGACAACAGAATTTTGCCACTCCCTTTTCTTGTATATAATATTCATAAATCGTTAACTTTTTTTGATTATTTTGCACATAACTTTAGCCAAAGTTTAGGCAATCTAAATATATACTTTACTCACATAAATGTGGTATAATTAAATCGATAACAGAAAGTGTGTTATTAAAAAATAATAAACAGAAAGGACGAAAAGAAATGACAAAACTCAATAAGTTTCTCAGCGTAGTTTTATGCCTTGCAATGCTTTGCAGTGTTTTCGCTGTAACAGGCTCGGCAGTGGCAGTTGCGTCTGATGAGAAAACCGACTCTTCCGTGCAGAGCGTCGGCGCTTCCTCTGATGTAACAGGGTCATCTGCAGGTGCATCTGACTTTAGCTGGGATAACGCATCAGTTTATTTTCTTTTGACAGACCGTTTTCTAAACGGTAACACAAGTAACGACCACTCCTATGGCAGAAGTCTTAATCAGAGTGGCAGTGTTGCAAACGGTAATTCCGACGCGGCCGCTTTCCATGGCGGTGACTTCGCCGGTATTACTAAGAAAATTGAGGAAGGATATTTTGACGAACTGGGTGTAAACGCACTTTGGATTTCAGCTCCATATGAACAGGTTCACGGCTATTGTATTGCCGGTGCCGGTAAGTCAGGTTCTTTCCCACACTACTCATATCATGGTTATTATGCCCTTGACTTTTCAGAGTTTGATAAAAACTTTGGTACAGAGCAAGAGTTCCAGACAATGGTTGATACAGCTCACAAACACGGTCTACGCATTGTTTTGGATGTTGTTATGAACCATGTAGGTTATAATAACCTAAAAGATATGCAAGAATTTAACTATGGTACTCTCAAAAGCGGTTGGGAATCAGGTTACTACAACGCCACCCTCACAGATGTAACATATCATAACTACATAGACTACAATAACAATGCAGCTGACTGGGCAAGATGGTTTGGTCCAAGCTGGCTGAGAGCAGGTCTTGCAGGCTACTCACAGGGTAACGGTGATATTGAAGGTAACCAGTCCTATCTGCCGGACTTAAAGGAAAATGTAACTACTCAGGTAGACATTCCTGAAATTTATAAAACAAAGTGGAGCAAGGAAGGCACGCTCAGCACAAAGCAGTCTGAACTTAATGCCTACTTTGCAACAGGAAAACAGAAAATAGTTAGAAACTACCTTGTTTACTGGCTTTCACGCTATGTAGAGAAGTACGGTGTTGACGGTTTCCGCTGCGATACTGCCAAGCATGTAACTAAGGAATCCTGGAAAGCCCTTAAAGACCAGTGCGTACAGTCCCTTAAGACTTGGAGACAGAACAACCCATCAAAGCCGGGTGCAGACTGGACTCAGGACTTCTGGATGACAGGCGAATGTTTCCCTCATTATCTAGACTACGATAGCTATTATACAAGCGGCGGCTTTGACTCAATGATTAACTTCTCTTTCAACGGTTCACAGTCGTTTGATACAAATGGCAACGGTGTTCCGGATGTTAATTCAATTAACAACACATATAGTGATTATGCCAACAAACTTAATACCAATGATAAGTTTAATGTTCTTTCCTACTTGTCATCTCACGATACAAGCCTTTGCAGAAAGAATATGATTTATCAGGGTTCTGCATTCCAGCTCCTGCCGGGCGGTATTCAGATTTACTATGGCGATGAATGTAACCGTCCACTTCTTGGCGGACTTGCTGCCGGTAAGGACCATGCTACCCGTGCAGATATGAACTGGAACAACCTTGAACAAACAACTCTTAAACACTGGCAGAAAGTTGGTACATTCAGAAACAAACATATAGCAGTCGGCGCAGGCTCTCATAAGAAATTAAATTCTACTTCCGGTTTAGCATTCCAGAGAGTTTACAACAAGAATGGCGTAGACGATAAAGTTATGGCTGTTATCGGTGCCTCCAATAATGCAAATGTTACAATTACTGTTGATACTGCTACATTCCCCAACGGAACACAGCTTAGAAACACTTATGACGGTGCAACAGCTACAGTAAACGGCGGTACTGTTTCTTTTAACTCCGGTGCAAACGGAACTATCCTTATTGAAACCGGCGCAGAGGCTAAAACATTTACAGTAACAAACACACTTTCAAATGTTAAGTCTGATAACCCGGCTACAACTGCAAAGGAAGGCACAAGCTATACTGCTAACCTTACTGCTGAAACAGGTTATGACCTTGGCACAGTTAATGTGACAATGGGCGGTGCAGATGTAACATCTTCTTCCTACTCAAACGGTAGAATTAACATTTCAAGTGTAACAGGAGATATTGTAGTTAAAGCATCCGCAACTCCAAAGACATTCCAAATTATTAAATCAATTAATCATGCTAAACTTTCAAACACAGCTACTACAGTAACCTATGGCTCATCTTATAACACAAAGATTGTACCTGATGACGGTTACTCTATTGCACAGGTTACCGTTCTTATGGGTTCAACTGTTATTACCCAAACAGCTTATTCAAACGGTGAAATTAATATTCCTAATGTTACAGGTAACATAACTATCTCTGCTATTGTCAAAGCAAATCAGGCAAGTTCTTCTTCAAGCAGCAGTAGCAGTAGCAGCAGTAGCAGTAGCAGCAGTAGCAGTAGTAGCAGCAGTGCTTCTAACCCATTTGATGACAAAGCCACAGATCCTTCTGTAACTGTTCCTGAAGGTGCAAGTTACAAGTACGGTGACTCTAACCTTGACGGTGAAATTACAATCAGAGACGCTGTATCCATTCAGAAGTATATCGTTTTATCAGCAATATTCTCAAGCCAGCAGTTTACTGCTGCCGATGTAAACTCTGACAAGGAAATCAATGTTAGAGATGCTGTAGAAATTCAGAAATATATTGTTGGTAGTTCTGTGGATTATCCAATAGGACAGAATGTTGGTGAAAATCCAAAGCCATCATCATCTTCATCATCTTCAGGAACAAAGCCATCTGATGTTCCGGGAGAAACATATGATGTTTATATGGGACTTATTTTTGCAACAGCAGAAAATAATGCCGAAACTGTTAAGGAAGGCGAAGTTTATACAAACACATTTAAACCGGAGGCAGGTTACAAGCTTACAACAGTAGAGGTAATGAACGGCGACCAGACTGAAACAGCTGTAAAGAATGATGACGGTTCATATTCAGTAAGCTTTGTTGTTAAGGGCGATATTACAATTAGTGCTATTGCCGTTGAAGATACTTCAGAAAGCGAACCTTCAAGCTCTTCATCATCCTCTTCTTCCTCATCTTCAGAGGACACATCTTCAAGCTCAGACCCAATTACTGACGGTAAGACAATTACCCTTGTTGACGGAACAGATGACGGAACAGGTAAGGGTTGGTTAGGAAACTATGGCGCTGTATTTGCAGTATGTGATAACTCCACAGGTCAGACTTATCCAATGACAGGTGGTCCGACATCATGGACAGTAACCATTCCTAATTCAGTAACAAACATTACTTTCCAGAGAAATGACCCCGAAACAGGAGAAACATATAACTCTTGGACAACAACAGTAAGTGGTACCACTTACACCGCTACAGGCGACGGCATCGGACATTGGGATGGCGGTCAGATTGACCCAACCCCAAGCGGAAAGATTAAGTTTACAAACAATGCCGGCTGGGGCACAGTAAACGCTTACTTCTTTGACGATTCCGGAAATACTGTTGGTCCTGCATGGCCTGGTACTGCAATGAGTAGTATTGGTCAAAACGATTTTGGTCAGGAAGTATTTGAGATTGATATTCCACAAGGTGCTACAAAGGTAGTATTTAACGCTGGCGAAGGTCAAGACCAGACAAATGATGCCGTTATCGGCTCCAACGAAGGTTTCTACACAGATAATTCAAGAGATGAAAGTAATCATCTTATCTGTAAGCCTTGGTCTGGTTCAGGCGGCGGCGACGACGGTGGCGGCGGTGGTGACACACCTACCGGCACAGTAGAGTTTACAGACAACCAGGGTTGGGGTACAATTTATGCTTACTTCTATAACTCAAGTGTTGGTACTGTAGGCGGAGTTGAATGGCCCGGCACACAGATGCAGAACATTGGTGATAACGGTCTGGGTCAGCAGCAGTACTCCATTTCCATCCCAGATGGTGCAGAATATGTAATCTTTAACAACAACGCAGGTGCTCAAACAATAAATACTCCTCTTGGACACAAAGGTTATTATACAACCGGTGAACAGCAGGAAGGCAAGTTTGTCACAGTAGGTTGGGATTAACTCTAATATAGTTAAAATTAACGAAAACCCTACGGCTTAAGCCGTAGGGTTTTTCCTTTATATTATATACTTAATTAAAAGATTGTTACTAAAATTGACTTTCCATTAATTTTATCTTATAATGTAATTTAGATATGTGCGCAGAATAATAATGAGGAATTATAAATTATACAGGTATTAAAAAGGTCTGGTGATTAAAATTTTTACTATAATTAAAGAACACAGACATTTTGGAAAGCAGATTTTAAAACTGTCCAAAACTGAGTTAATTAAACAATACAAGGGTGCGGCAATAGGCCCTTTCTGGGCTCTGATTAAACCCTCTTTTACACTTTTTGTTTACTGGTTTGCATTTACGGTGGGTATTAAAAACTTGGGTATTGTAGATATTGCAATTCCGGGCGGCGGTACTCTTCATTTTAACCGCTTTATTTTTATGCTTACAGGTTTTGTTCCATGGTGGTTTGTATCCGAAAGTATCACTCATGGTGCAAAGTGTATAAGACAGAACAGGCAGTTTGTTACCAAAGTCAAATTTCCGGTTTCCACAATTTTGACATACACTTCCCTTGCAAGGCTTTATATACATTTTCTTCTGACAGCAATTATGATGCTGATTTTAGGTATTTACGATTTCTTCTTTGGCACACAGTTTATTTCTTTCTACGCTTTGCAATACTTTATATTGTGTCCCCTAATGTTTTTCTTCTTTCTTGCCCTTACATGGAGCACTGCTCCTATGTGCGCATTCAGCAAGGACCTTGAATCAATGATTACATCCATAATGTCGGGTATATTCTGGCTAACAGGTGTTATTTACAGCTCATACGATTTACCTCCTACAAATATGCAAAAAACCTTGGAATTTATAATGCTTATTAATCCCATTAATTTCTTTGTTAATGCATATCGAAAGGCATTTCTTTATCATGAGCCATTCTGGAGAAGCCATGTTGCTGACCCAACCGGTTTAGGCATTAACTGGGAACTTATTATTTTTATCGTAGAATTTCTATTAATATTCTACTTTGGTGTTCGCAAGTACAACAGCCTGAGAAAAACACTTCCTGATGTTCTGTAAGGAGTATTAAAATGGACGGAAAAACTATTATTTCCTTTAAAAATGTTAGCAAAGAGTATATACTTTATAAGAGCGACAGAGCAAGACTTAAAGCCCTTTTTATTAAACCTAAAAATCCTAAAATCCACCACGCTCTTAATGATGTTTCTTTTTCCATAAAGCAGGGAGAGTCTGTTGGTATATTGGGGGACAACGGTGCCGGTAAAAGTACACTGCTCAAGATGATTACAGGGGTAACTTTTCCCACCACAGGTGAAGTTGAGGTTGAGGGCAAGGTTGCGGCACTCCTTGAGCTTACAGCCGGATTTTCAATGGAAATGACAGGCAGGGAAAACATTTACCTAAAAGGTTATATTTTAGGTTTGGAAGACGACTACATTAAACAGATTGAAGAAAAGATTGTTGATTTTGCCCAACTGGGCGACTATATTGACCAGCCTGTAAGAACTTACAGCTCCGGTATGAAAATGCGTCTTGGCTTTGCAATTAACGTAAATATTGAACCGGATATTCTTGTGGTTGACGAGGCTCTTGCGGTTGGTGATAACGCCTTTAAAAGAAAGTGCAAGAACAAAATTAAAGAAATCATATCCAAAGGCATTACTGTCCTTTATGTAAGCCACTCTACCCCATCTGTCCAGGAAATTTGCGATAGGGCAATTTATCTTAAAAAGGGTAGTCTTATCTATGACGGACCTACCGAGGAAACTATCAGAGTTTATGAGGAACAGAAAGCAAAGGACGCAGAGGAAAAGCAAAAGAGAATTGCCGCACATAGGGCTGCAAAAAGGGCCGCCGAAGAAAAAGAAAATAATAATAAATATTGAGGATAATAATTATGAAAGCATTATTTATTGACGGGGATTATTTTTCTTACCCCAAGGGTGTAAATAGTTTTGATGAACTAAAGACATTTATAAATGAAAATTACTATA
>CANROX010000042.1 GCA_947632335.1 uncultured Clostridia bacterium | reverse complement strand
CGGACACCCTTGGTTATGAGGGGACTACCAATGTATTTGCCGATGGAAGTGTTACGGCACAATATATTCCAAAATTAGTTTAAAGAAAGTGAGGATTACCAATGTGGCTACGGAGATTATAGTTGCACTAATCGGATTAGGAGGTTCGGCCATAGGCTCTATTATAGGTATAGTAGCAAGCACAAAGCTAACTGCATACCGAATTGAACAGCTTGAAAAGAAAGTTGACAAGCACAATAATCTTATCGAAAGAACATATCAACTTGAAAAACGGGTTGATGTTATTAATGAAAAAATTAAGGTTGAAAATCATAGAATTGATGATTTAGAAAGGAATGACCAATGAAAAACATTATTGAAAGACTCAAATCCCCGGTTGTAATATTGCAGTTGATTGCAATAATCGTAACAGTCGCTACATATTTTTATCCTGATTGTTCCGATAGCATTCAGGTAATAGCAACAGCAGTTACCGGCGCCATTTCAATTATTGCAGGACTTAACAATCCAACTGACAGAAATAAATTTTAGGGAGGTTTATTATGGGTAAAGTTATTTCAACCGGATTTATTACTAATAAAATTAACGGAATCGCAGTTAACTCATCATTTCCTTGTAAATCTACAAATTATAATTCTACAGTATTGCAGAATAAAAAGTATATTGTAATTCATTACACCGGAAATTCAAGAGATACGGCTAAGGGTAATGCTAACTATTTTCATAATAGCATTGTTGAGGCTTCCGCACATTTCTTTGTTGATGATACAAGTATTTATCAAAGCGTTAAACTTAAAGATATTGCATGGAGTGTCGGTGTTCTATATGGAAATGCACCATTTTGGGGTAAGTGTAATAATGCTAATTCAATAAATATAGAAATGTGTTGTACTGCAGGAAATTTTAGAGTAGGCAATAAAGCAATTACAAATACCATATACCTTACCGCATTCCTATGTAAAAAATTAGGAATTGGGGCAAATCAAGTGGATAAATATTTGGTAAGACATTTTGATGTATGCGCAAAGAAGTGTCCCGCACAGATGTCGGGTAACAATAATTTAGAATGGAAAGACTTTAAAGGGAGAATAAAATCCCTTTTATCTAATAAAAATGTTAAAACAACAAAAAAGTCAGGACTATATCCAAGAGCAGAACATGACCCAGTGGGTAAAGCTACCATTAAGGCTATTACTATAAAAAAAGGTACAAAACTGGTGTGGGTTAAAGATGATGGCTGGGGTTGGTCAAAGGTTAAGTATAAGGGCAAGTATTATTGGATTGTTAATTCAAGAATTAATAGACCTGGACTATCGTCTTATAAACAACAGGTTTTTAAAAAGGGAACACGGGTCCGCAGACTTTCAAAAAGATTTAAGTTTGAAACAGACCACAAAATTACATCTGCCAAGAAATTTAGGATTATTTGTCAGTTAACTAAAGGTAAATATAAGGGTTGCTATTATGGTGTTTTGGTTTCAAGTGGTCCTAATAATGGTAGGAAATACTATATAGGAAACTGATTGTCCCAAAGTTAAAATAATTTATTACTCCCCAGACATTAAACGGTGTCTGGGGAATATTTTTTTATCCAAATAATATTTATGTGAAAAAAATCTACTGTGTAAAAACTGTGTAAATTATATGGTTTTTACGGGTTTTTTGATACTTTTTGATTACGGTTATAAGTTTTTTTCAAAACCTTATAAATGGCTTTACAATGGGAAAAATCAGTAAAAAAGCCTCTGCATTACTGCAGAGGCTTTTGGTGGAGGTGAGGAGAATTGAACTCCTGTCCGAAGGTTTATTCCTATAGCTTTCTACGAGTGTAGTATGTGTTTTAACATTCCCTTACAGTACCGCCCGCACACAGGCTGTACTGTTTAGTAGCTCCTAATGTGTGACAATGGCTGGAGCAGGCCAATGTTCACATTTACCACTAATTGATGCCCGAATTAAGCCGTGGTACTCTTAAAACGGACAAGCTGCATTAAGCAGCTAAGGCAACTTTATTGTTGTCGTTTATTTTTAAAAATTGCAGGTTAGAAGTGGTCCTGCGCCACTACTCGCTTACCATAGTTCAAAACCCCCGTCGAAACCTTTACACCCCCATATATATTAGGCAGGACATTCTGCCTGTGTTAGCTTTTGTTTTGTTCTGTTGTCTTAATATCTTTCTTTAAGAGCTCTTTCAATATTCCTATTTGCATCGCGTTGTGCAATAGAGGCTCTTTTGTCGTAGAGTTTTTTGCCTTTACATAAACCAATCTGTACCTTAACTCTGCTCCCCTTTAAGTACAAACTAAGGGGTATAAGGGAGAGTCCCTGTTGCTGCAGCGTGCCGAAAAGTTTAAGAATTTCCCTTTTGTGCATAAGCAGTTTTCTAACTCTCATTGGGTCGCGGTTAAATATATTTCCCTGTTCATAAGGAGATATGTGCATACCGTTAATAAATATTTCTCCTTCAACAATATTGCACCAGCTATCCTTTAGATTAACCCTGCCTGCCCTAAGAGATTTTACCTCAGTACCGCAAAGCTCTATTCCTGCCTCATAGCTTTCAAGAACAAAGTAATCGTGGTATGCTTTTTTATTGTTGGCTATTGTTTTAGTACTTTCTTTCATATTTTCACCTTATGAGCGCAAAATTAAAGGTCTGTTCTTCCTTCTAATGCCCTTGCCAAAGTAATTTCGTCGGCATATTCCAGGTCGCCCCCTACAGGAATACCATATGCAAGTCTTGTAATTTTTACCCCAAGAGGTTTAAGTAGCTTTGTAAGATACATTGAGGTAGCCTCTCCCTCAACGGTTGGGTTGGTTGCCATAATTACCTCTTTAATGTCCTCATTGTTTAGTCTTGTAAGCAACTCCTTAATTCGCAGTTGATCCGGCCCAATGCCGTTAAGGGGAGAGATAGCGCCGTGGAGTACATGGTATGTACCCTTATACTCCTTAGTGTTTTCCATAGCCATTGCGTCCCTTGGAGTTTCAACCACACAAATGACAGAATGGTCCCTGTTGTTACTTGCACATACGGGACATTTTTCCCTGTCGGAAAGATTGCAGCAAACAGAACAATACTTAATCTTTTCCTGGGCGTCAATAATGGCGCCGGCAAAGTCCTCCGCTTCTGTTTTTGGCAGATTAAGTACAAAATATGCAAGTCGCTGGGCCGTTTTTGCTCCTATGCCGGGAAGTTTTTCAAACTGTTCAATAAGTTTTTGCAAAGGGGCTACATTATAGCCGGCCATTAAAACATACCCGGTATATTAAGTCCGCCTGAAATTGCGGATATAGTATCTTCCTTATCCTTAGCGGCATTCCTAAGCGCCTCGTTGACTGCCCCCATAATAATATCGGAAAGCATTTCCACATCCTCAGGGTCAACAACCTCCGGGTCAATTTCAAGGGCTTTAACTTCCATACCGCCTGTTACGGTTGCTGTAACTGCTCCGCCGCCGGCAGATGCCTTATATTCTTTTTCCTCAAGCTCCGCAGTTTTTGTTTCCATTTCTTCCTGCATCTTTTGAGCCTGGCGTGCCAACTGCTGCATATTGCCAATGCCGCTGCCATTAAAATTCTTTGGTAATCTTGCTTTCATTTTAATTTCCTTTCTATTCAGCACTTTGTACTGATAATTAATTTATTCTTATTCTTCTATTACATTAATGCCTTTGCTTTTTAAGTCTTTTGCAAAGCTTTCAAGGGGGTCGCTTTGGATTTTCTGTTTAACAGGGGGTCTGTAGGGACCCAGCTTATACCTTTTGCCGGTAATACCCATAACGGCGTCTCTGATTTGGTTTTTCTGTTTTGGATTTCTTTTAAGCAAATTAAAAGGTATATCTGTTTTAGCGTCAATAAGCAGGTAATCACCGCTTATATATGCATCTGTATTCATAAAAGATGTACCAATGGTTCTGCTGTATTCTTTAAGGGATTCTACAACCTCCTGCCATTTGTCAAAGGGCACAGCATTTGCATAGATTGTTTCTAAATCAAGCTGTTTTTGATTAACAGGTTTTTGTTCCGTGTTATTTGCCTGTGTTGGAAAAGAGGTTTCAGAACCAAAGGGAACAGGTTTATCTGAAACAGGGGAAGTATTATTTTTGGATTTTTGTTCCATATCCTCTGTTTTTTTATTGTATGGGGAAGAATTTAAGTTGTCCTCTGTTTTGTTGCTAAAGTCCTCTAAAGAGGATTTTTTATTTACAGTTTTTTCTTCCACAGTTTCATTAGGAGGAAGTTTGCTGAATCCCCCCATATTTACAGCCTTTTCAAGTTTTGCAATTCTTGCCACAAGAGCCTCGTTGCTTCCGTCAAGCTCCGGTGCAGTCAGTTTTACAAGGGCTGTTTCTATTTCAGTTCTGTTAGATGAGCTTTTGCCCATTCTTTCGGCACTTCTTTGGAGAACATCCATAAAGTACACAATTTCTGCAAGGGTTACATAGTCGCATTGACTCTGGGCCTCTTCAAATTCCTCATCGTTCATAATGAACATATCCCGAGGATTTTTAACAGTTTTTATAAGCATATAATTTCTAAAGTGGTCTATAAGTTCTGCACACAGCCTTGCCATATCCTTGCTTTCAGAATGTAGCTGGTCAATAATTTTAAGGGCTTTTTGAACATTTTTATTAATGCAGGCAGAGGAAAGTGCAAACAGATAATCCTTTTGTGCAAGACCGGCGGCATTCCTTACTACCTCTGCGTCAATATCTCTGCTGATACCAATACATCTATCCATAATTGACAGAGAGTCACGCATAGCGCCGTCGGCAATAACTGCTGTCAGCAGGGCTGCCTCGTGGGTAATTTTGACATTTTCTTTCTCTGCAATATCCTGAAGCCTTTTGGCAATGTTCTCAGGAGAAATCCTGTGAAAGTCAAATCTTTGACATCTGGAGAGAATAGTCTGAGGGAGTTTATGCACTTCTGTTGTAGCAAGAATAAAAATAACATGGGCGGGGGGTTCTTCAAGAGTTTTAAGCAGGGCGTTAAACGCCTCTGTTGTAAGCATATGAACTTCATCTATTATATAAACTCTGTACTTGCCTTTTGAAGGGGAAAATGACGCCTCGTCAATGAGCTCACGAATATCATCAATGCCACGGTTACTTGCCGCATCCATTTCCACTACATCAAGAAGATTACCATTTTGAAAGTCAATGCAGTTTTCGCATTTTCCACAGGGCTCGCCGTCCTGTAAATCCAAACAATTAACAGCTTTTGAAAGAATTTTTGCACAGGAGGTTTTGCCTGTTCCACGGGAACCTGTAAAAAGATAGGCGTGGTTTATTCTGTTGTGTTTAAGTTCATTTTTCAGAGTAACGGTAACCTGGGATTGACCCACAACATCGGAAAAAGTTTTGGGACGCCATTTTCTGTAAAGTACCTGATACACAATATCCCCCCCTTTTTTTTAGTTTACTGTAAAACAAAAATTGCAAACCGTTATGCCGTATAACGGCTTGACTTATATAAGTGAACGACAGACTTACTATATCGCATCAGAAATACTGCTTAATGCTGCTCGGTTCCCCGCCTGACATGGTTCACAGACCCCAATCGTATAGGGCCTGTCGCTCGCTTATACAAATCAGATAAACAGGTTTGCAATTTAACTTCACATATTATAACACATAGTCAAAGTAAAATCAAGTCGTTTTTTTGCGTTTTCCCCTTGAAATAGTATGGGTTTTATAGTATAATACTAAAGTATATTTGGTAAGTGGGTCCTGTTTTAAGGCACAGCATTAGGCTGCAGTTGCGGGGCCTTTCAAAAAATACATTAACTATACTAATGTGGGAGTTTGCCTATGATTAGCGGAGCTGACATTATGATAAAGTGCCTTGAAGCTGAAGGCGTAGATACTGTCTTTGGTTATCCGGGTGCTGCCATATGTCCATTTTATGATTCACTTTACAAATCAAATATTAAACATATACTTGTAAGAATGGAACAGTCTGCTGTTCATGCGGCCAACGGTTATAGTCGCTGCAGCAATAAGGTGGGCGTCTGCGTCGCAACATCCGGCCCCGGTGCTACTAATATGATTACCGGTATTGCAACTGCCTACTCAGACAGTATTCCGGTTATTTGTATTACAGGTCAGGTTAAGCGTGAACTTCTTGGCAGAGATGTTTTTCAGGAGGCGGATATTACAGGGGCATGCGAGCCTTTTGTAAAGCACAGCTACCTTGTAAACGATACAAAGGATTTGCCAAAAGTATTTAGGGAAGCCTTCCATATTGCAACAACAGGCAGAATGGGCCCTGTTCTTATTGATATTCCCCAGGATGTCCAGGAGGAATGTATTGAAAGCTTTGAGTACCCGGATAAGGTTGATATTGTAGGATATAAACCAAACTACCGTGGACATAAGATGCAGATTAAAAGGGCAGTCGAGCTTATCAAAAAGTCTGAAAGACCTATTATTGTTGCAGGGGGCGGTGTACTCTCTTCCGGCAGTAAACTTAAACTTGTGCAGTTTGCGGAAACAACAGGTATTCCTGTTATCTCAACCCTTATGGGAATCGGCGTTATGCCAAGTGAACATATGCGCTACTTGGGAATGTTAGGTACCCATGGAAAAAAGTATGCAAACAGAGCCTTACAGGAAAGTGATTTAGTTATTGTTTGCGGCGCCCGACTGGGTGACAGGGCAGTTGCCCGACCCGACCAGGTAAGTAAGACAAGTAAAATTATACATATAGATATTGACCCTGCCGAGATTGGCAAGAATGTAAAGACTACAGTGCCTATAGTAGGGGATATGAAAAATGTTATAGAAAAACTCATTGAAGAAATTGGGGATTATCATATTCCTCATGAGTGGTGCGAAACGTATCGTGAATGGAAAGAAAAGCTATACAGAGAACCTCCTGTTAAAGAGGGCTTTGTTGAGCCAAGGAGCCTTGTGGCAAAGCTTTCCTTTATGATGAAAAGCAAGGGTATCCTTGTTGCTGATGTTGGTCAAAACCAGATTTGGTGCGCTAACAATTTCCGTATACGGGAGGGCAGATTTCTCACCACCGGCGGTATGGGAACAATGGGATACAGCGTACCGGCGGCTATGGGTGCAAAGCTCGCAAGACCTACGAGAGATGTTGTGGCAGTCTGCGGTGACGGTTCATTCCAGATGAACCTTACGGAGCTGGGCACAATCATGCAAAACAATATTAATATTAAAATTATTGTTATGAGGAACAACCGTCTTGGTATGGTTCGTGAATTGCAGGCAAACCAATATGGTAACCGTTACAGCGCCACAATTCTTGATGACCCGGATTTTAAAAAGATTGCAGAGGCATACGGCATTAAGTCAGCGGAGGTAAATTCCAACGCTGAAGCAGAGGCGGTGGCAGAAAAAATGTTCCAAACTAAGGAACCCTTTATTCTCATCTGTAATGTTCATCCGGATACTCCGTCAATATAGGAAGGGGCGGTTTGTATTATGAAGTATACTTTATCAGTTATCGTAGAAAATCACTCCGGTGTACTGTCAAAGATTTCTGGACTTTTCTCCAGAAGAGCCTTTAATATTGACAGTCTTGCGGTGGGTGTAACAAGCAACCCGGCAATTTCAAGAATTACCATTGTTGCCAATGGCGATGAATATGTAGTGGAACAGCTTGAAAAACAGCTTAATAAGTTAATTCCCGTCATTAAAGTTAAGCGCCTTGAAGAGGGAGAATATGTGAGCCGCGAGCTTGTTCTTATTAAGGTTGGCTGCAGCAGTCAAAAGCGTGACGAGATTTTAAGAGTGGCACAGGTTGTTTCTGCAAAGGTTGCAGATGTAGCCAATACTTCAATAACTCTTGAATATTCTGACACCAACGACAGAATTGATACACTTGTAAATCTTCTCAAGCCCTATGGCATTAAGGAGATTGTACGCACAGGCACAGTGGCTATTGAAAAAGGCCATGGGGAAGCCTACCACAGCGGTTATAATGACAAAAAGTAATTTTTATCTATGCGATTAATTAGCTAATAGGCAGTATGGAGTTTATGCTCTATTTATTTTGCTTATATTATGCTTTTTAACCATATATATGCCAATTTTAAGGGAGGAATATAAAATGGCAGCTAATATTTTTTATCAGCAGGATTGTGACCTTAACCTTTTAAAGGATAAGACAGTTGCTATCATTGGTTATGGCAGCCAGGGTCACGCACACGCACTTAATTTAAAGGAAAGTGGCGTAAAGGTTATTATCGGTCTTTATGAAGGTTCAAAGAGCTGGGCAAAAGCAGAAGAACAGGGATTTGAAGTTTTCACAGCAGCAGAGGCTGCAAAGCAGGCTGACATCATTATGATTCTTATTAATGATGAAAAGCAGGCAGCAATGTATAAGGCAGATATTGAGCCAAACCTTGAAGAGGGGAATATGCTTATGTTTGCCCACGGCTTTGCTATACACTTTGGACAGATTGTACCGCCGGCTAATGTTGATGTTACAATGATTGCTCCAAAGGGACCCGGTCACACAGTTCGTTCAGAGTATCAGGCAGGTAAGGGCGTTCCCTGTCTTGTAGCCGTTCAGCAGGACGCTACAGGTATGGCACAGCAGCTTGCTCTTGCATATGCAGCCGGTATCGGCGGCAGCCGTGCGGGTGTTCTTGAAACAACATTTAAGACAGAAACAGAAACAGACCTCTTCGGCGAGCAGGCCGTTCTTTGCGGCGGTGTTTGTGCGCTTATGCAGTGTGGCTTTGAAACACTTGTTGAGGCAGGCTATGACCCAAGAAACGCTTACTTTGAGTGTATACATGAAATGAAACTGATTGTTGACCTTATTTATCAGTCAGGTTTTGCCGGAATGAGATATTCTATTTCAAATACAGCCGAATACGGCGACTATATCACTGGTCCGAAGATTGTTACAGAGGATACAAAGAAGGCTATGAAGAAGATTCTTGCCGATATTCAGAGCGGCGCATTTGCTAAGGACTTCCTTCTTGATATGTCACCGGCAGGCGGTCAGGCTCATTTCAGAGCCATGAGAAAGAATGCTGCTGAACATCCATCAGAGGTTGTAGGTGCAGAAATCCGTAAGCTTTACAGCTGGTCTGATGAAGATAAGCTCATTAACAACTAATTAATTATATTAACTTTGTAATGGAACCGTAGTTAAAGCTACGGTTCTTTTTATATAATTTATATATAAATTATTGCAATATCTCAAAAAAAGTGTTAAAATACTTTACAAGAAAAATTTTAGGAGGGGTTCGTTATGAAAAAAATAATCTCTTTAATTATGACTACCCTAATTTTGGTATCTGCGTTTTTTATGTCAGCTACGGTAAACGGTGCTACAGACAAAAATTTTCCAACCGGTACTGTAAGCGGTAGTTGCGGAGATTTATACTGGGAAATAGATGACCAGGGTGTTTTTACAATAGTAGGTAACGGACCTATGGAGGATTTTGATAACTACACTGCCTACTGGTATTTGTATGACGCTGATATTAAAAAGGTGGTAATTGGCGACGGTATTACCCGTATAGGCAGTTACGCATTTGATAATTGCTACAATATTACCGAGGTTGATTTTGGCAGCACAGTTCAGTCCATCGGGGTAGAGGCTTTTAGAGATTGTTCCCATATAAATAATATTGTTTTCTCGGACTCTATAAAAAATATTGAGGATTATGCCTTTTATAATTGTTCAAGTATTGAACATTTGAGAACAACATCTCCACTTACGGTAGGAAAGTACGCTTTTTCAAGGTGTAATGTTCTTAAACATGTGTATTTTCCCAACTCAAAGAGTATAGGCTCATACTCATTCAGCAGATGTCCCAGCCTTGTTGATGCTGATTTCGGCAAAGCTACCCTTAATTCTTTTGTATTTGGCACAAGGGAACTTTCTGTTAAGACGGTAGTTGCAGGTTCTCTAAAGGACAAGGCGCTATACAATCTTTCATGCCTACGGACGGCAAACATAATTAATGCCGATTATATCGGCTATCGTGCCCTATATGGCTGTAACAACCTTACCTCCGTAAACTCCTACGCTAAAACAGTAGGAAAAGAGGCCCTTTTACTCTGCACATCTGTTAAGGAAATAAGATTTCATCAGGCCGTTTCCATAGGCGACAAAGCCTTTTATGAACTTCACAGAATGGAAACCGCCGAGTTTGGCAAATTACAATCTGTGGGAAACTATGCCTTTGCAAAGTGTATTCGTTTAAGTACTATTACAGGGGTGTCAAATCTTAGAAAGATAGGAAGTTATGCCTTTGCAGGGGATACTGCCCTTAAAAAAGTATCAACATCTTCAAGACTTACAACAGTAGGGGATTGTGCTTTTTCAAATTGCAAGTATATGACCGGAAGTTTTAATTTTGCAAATGTTACCTCACTTGGGGCAAGCGCCTTTGCAAATTGTCAGAAACTGTCAGCAACTCTGAATTTTACAAAGGTGAGAACCATAGGCAAACAGGCATTTTTGGGTTGCAAAGGTGTTAAAGGCAATACCCTTGGCAAATCGATAACTAAGGTTGGTGCCTATGCATTTATGGGTTGCAGTAAAGTTAAGAGTTTGTATTTTCCTACTGGCTGTAAATCAATAGGAAAGAATGTACTGGTTAAAAAATTAAAGGGTGTTAATATAAATGAAAACGGCTCTGTAACCAATATCAGTTACAGTACAAAGGGTAAAAAAATTGCAGTTTGCTCCAATAAGGGAACAAAGGCTCAGGCTTATGCTAAGAAAAATAAAGCTAAATTCAGGCTGGCAGTAAAGAGCATAAAGACAAATAAAAACTCTTATACTGTAAAGAGAAACAGGCTGATAACTATTAAAACTACAGTAAATCCCAGAAAGGCAGTTAATAAGGCTGTTGCCTATACCACTTCAAATAAAAAGGTTGCAATAGTGAACGGCAACGGAACAGTAAAAGGAATAGGTAAAGGCAGATGCAGTATTTTAATAAAATCAAAGGACGGTTCACTTAAAACAAAGAGTGTTACCGTTACTGTAAAATAAAAGAAACTCCGGAGTTTATCTCCGGAGTTTTCATTTTATTTATTCCTATATTTTATTAATCTCATTGTATATAGAACACAAAGCATTGTAAGGCCTGTATCGCTGAGTACTCCAAGCCACATTGGGGCAATACCAACAATGGCAAGGGCAATTACAGCGGTCTTTACAAGAAGTGACAGTGTAATGTCAGCCTTAATTGTATTCATAATTTTTCTTGCAATTTTTTTCATAGTCGGCAGTTGCCTGAGAGAACCGTCGGAGAGTACGGCGTCGCTGGCCTCGATTGCCGCCTCACTGCCAAGACCCATTGCAATACCACAATCGGCAAGGGCAATAACAGGTGCGTCGTTAATGCCGTCACCCACAAATATGGTGGATTTGTGGTTTTCTTTAATTTCTCTCATATAGCTTACTTTTTGCTCCGGCAAAAGGTTGCTGTGTATTTTTGTTATGCCTGCCTGGACAGCAAGGTTTTCAGCCTTTTTTCTGTCATCGCCTGTCAGCATTACAAGTTCCTTTACGCCCATAGATTTAAGCCGTGCAAGTACATTTTTTGTTTCCTTACGGATAGCGTCCTGTACGGAAATGCCACCCTGTAACTTGCCGTCAACAAGAAGAAAGATAGAATTGTCATTTTTAATCAGTTCCCTGTCCTCTTGATTAAGGAGTTTTATATTTCCCACTGTGTACTTTTTTCCGTCAATCACAGCGGTTACGCCAAATCCGGCTTTCTCTTTGTTATCGTGGGTTTCAGACAATTTTATTTTTTCATTTGTGGCTTTATTTTTTATTGCTTGGGCAATAGGGTGGGTACTGTACTGTTCCGCCGACGCACAATATTTTAAAATTTCCTTTTCGTTCATTTCACCATAACAGGTTATATCGCTTACGGTAATATCACCGGTTGTAAGTGTGCCTGTCTTATCAAATACAAAGCAGTCTGCTTGGGAAATTGCCTCTACATATTTGCCGCCCTTAATCATAATTCCGTTCTTGCTTGCTCCTCCTATTCCTGCAAAGTAGGCAAGGGGAACGGAGATTACAACAGCACAGGGACAGGAGGCTACTAAGCAGACAAGAGCTCTATATATCCAGTCGCTGAAAACCCCGCCGAATAATAACGGAACAAAAGCAACCAGTATTGCAATTACCATAACAATGGGGGTATATACCTTTGCAAATCTCGTAATGAATTTTTCAGAACTGCCCTTATTTTTCTGGCTGTTCTCAACCATTTTAAGTATTCTGGATGCGGCAGAATCGTTGGCGGTTTTAGTGGTCTTAACCTTAATGATACCCTCCCCATTTTGCATACCGCTCATAACACTTATGCAGGCAGTACCCTCCATAGGTATGCTTTCACCGGTAATGGCAGATGTATCTATAAAGGTTGTTCCCTCAACAATAACTCCGTCCAAAGGTATTCTTTCATGGGGTTTAATAATGACTGTACTGCCCACTTCAACAGTTTCAACAGGTACTTCTTTTTCGCCCTTGTCCGTAAGCAGAAGAGCAGTATCCGGACGGATTTGAGCCAACTTTTCAATACTCTTTCTTGAACGGTTTACTGCAATATCCTCCATAAATTCGCCAAACTGGAAAAGAAGCGTCACCAGTGCTCCCTCTATATATTCTCCTAAACAGAAAGCAGCTATAACGGCTATTGTCATAAGTGTGGTTTCATTAATTTTTAGCTTAACAAGGGATTTAAGGCCTTTAAGGAATGTTTCATAGCCAACAAGAATTGTTGCAATACCACAGGCTATGCCTGAGACTATTGGACTGATATTAGCAGCAAGATTGAAAATCAACATTGTAAATATAATTACAGCGGAAACTCCGAGGATAATTTTGCTTAACAGGCTGTTTTTTTCTTCATCGCTATGTTCACTGCAACTACCGCAGTTGCATTTAATATCAACGTTCATACTGCCATGGTTGTGTCCGCACCCGCAGGAACAGTGTGTTTCTTTACAGGATTTATGATGTTCCTCACCGCTGTCGTCTTCAAAAGTGTCACTGTCACTGTGGGAGCAGGTGTGATTATTACAATTTACTTCAACTGAACTTTCATTTGAATTTTCACAACAACCGTGACTGCACTTGTCGCTATGCTTATGGTAGTGCTGAGTACATTCACACTGTTTTTTTGATACTGCTGAATTATTCATTTTAATCCTCCTCTAAAATATGTTCAAGACCCATTTGATAAATGAGTTCAACATGTAAATCCGACAGGCTGTAAAAGTTCTGCTTGCCCTTTCTTTCAACCTTAACAATTTGATTGTTTCTTAAAACTTTAAGCTGGTGGCTGATAGCACTTTGCTCCATTTTAAGGCAATCCGATATACAGCAAACGGAAAGGCTGGTGTTGTGCCTTAAAAGGCTGATAATTTTAAGTCTGGTGCTGTCGCCGAAAATTTTAAAAAATTCCGAGAGCAGGGGATAGGTTTCTTCAGCAGCTAAGTTTCCCAGTGCTTTTTTTTTCATATCCTTGTGCTCTTTGTGAGTACAGTTTTTGTTTTCCATATTTGCCTCTCATAAATAATAATCTTATGAACATCTGAACATATGAACAAATATTCATATTACATTAATATTATATTCCAAAAATATAGAAAGGTCAATATTTTTTTAAAAAATTTTAGAAAAAATAAAAAATCCACCAAAGCAATGCTTTGGTGGAAACTGTATTTTTAAATTATAAATTATAATTCAGCAAAATACTTAATTGTTCTTACCATCTGTGATGTGTAAGAATTTTCATTGTCATACCAGGAAACAGTCTGAACCTGAGTTGTGTCTGTCTCTTCCATATATGTGCACATTGTTTGTGTAGAATCAAAGAGTGAACCGTAAGTCATACCGATAATATCAGAAGATACGATTGGGTCAACATTGTAGCCATAAGAATCGGAAGCAGCAGCCTTCATAGCAGCATTAACTTCGTCAACTGTTACCTTACCCTTAACAACAGATGTAAGGATTGTAGTAGAACCTGTTGGAACAGGAACTCTCTGTGCAGAACCGA
>CANROX010000041.1 GCA_947632335.1 uncultured Clostridia bacterium | reverse complement strand
CCGACCGCAAAGGTTTCCTTTTCGCCTTTAGCGGTAGCGGTAGTGCCGATGTTAGGCTTGTGCAGTTTTACAGTCTGCTCCTTGTCCTCGATATCCGCATGTACGGCATATTCTTTATCTCTGAACAGCAGGCTTTCAAATACCACCAGTTCTGTGCTTTCGGTTATGCCGTCTGCATTGAAAATAAATGTTACCTTGATTTCGCCGTCGGGTGTTTCGGGTATAAAGGTCACATCCGCAGTAATCTCCGTCCCGTCAGCAACAAATGCCTCACCTGTGGACTTGTCCATTAATATTCCGTGAAGTCTGTACTCTCTTCCGGGTATAAGATCCTCATATCTTACAGTATCGGTTATTGATATATCGCCTACCGCTATGACTTCTTTTTCTCCGTCAGACTCGGCTGTTGTGCCTATTACCGGTGGAATTGGGGCGTTGGTAAATTTCCCTACAAACCCATCGACAGGAGTAGATGCTGTTTTGCTTTCAATTTGTATGTCCGCGCCGTTTTCTATCACTGAGAACGGGTAATACGCGGTATCCCGTATAAATCCTTCAGGAGCTTTGGTTTCCTGTACAAGATAATTGCCGTATCTCAAATCGTCAAGACGGTATATACCCGTGTTAGTTTCGGTCAGCGTCCCGACCTCGGTATCTATATCCATGTCATATTCGCCGTTGCCGTTGACATCATTCCATACCGTAAACTCAGCGCCGGACAGCATAATATCTGCGAAATCGGCGTCTGTTTTAAGGATCAACACATTGCCCTTTATCGGGATATTTTCGACATTTACTATTATCACCGTGTCATTGACTTTTGCACCTCTTACCGTTATCGGATAGCTGCTGTTGTTCGACAGATAGCCCTCTGCGGGTTCAAGCTCGCGGATTATCCAATCTCCGTAAGGAACATCGTTAAATACCAGCATGCCGAGAGCGTCCGTTCTTCCTGTACGCTTTGCATTCTCTACGGTAAAATCGGTTTCGTCCGGCGCAAAAATGCCGAATAACGCATCCTTTATCGGCTGATCGTTTTCTCCGTCCGTTTTATAAATTTTTACCGGTACTCGCCCTATATTGTTCTCAGCTTTTACCTCAAACTCCGCAACTTTGATATCCTGTCCGACATACTCAAACACAACAGGGTATTTGGTATCGGAGAGGACATAATGCCCGTTTGTAGCTATCTCACGCAAATAGAATGTGCCGAAAGGAAGATCACTCGATATTCTGTCTTTTCCGTCGGAATTTAAGGTCACCGTTTCGACAAGTCCGTCGGCGGGT
This sequence comes from uncultured Clostridia bacterium, assembly GCA_947632335.1. Taxonomy (GTDB): domain Bacteria; phylum Bacillota; class Clostridia; order Oscillospirales; family Acutalibacteraceae; genus Ruminococcoides. The sequence goes on along the minus strand of CANROX010000041.1, from coordinate 12,841 downwards.
ATAGTGCTGCCGTCTGCCGCCGTTAAATCTTCGCCCGCATACAGCCCGAATATTACTGATGATATTTCATCATTCATACCGACCCCGTATACGCCGTCTTGCTCCATTTTCTTTATAAGGGACACAGCAACTTTCTGTCTGTCATTGACAAACGATGTTGCGGTATCGGTAACGGCAACCGTTTGTCCTGCGTAAGTCAGTGTAACATCATGCGCAGTATCGTTAAGCACCATTCCGTATGGAGCTGTTATCTCCTTAACGGTATAGCTTCCGAGATACAGTTCCTTAGATGCTGCATTTCCGTTTTCATCAGTTGTTATTGTATCAACAACTTCACCCTTTGTCGCTCTTACAGTGCCATCTAAGGTGATTATGTCTTCTGCGGCGATAATCTGATATACAGCGTTTTCGAGCGGAGCAACCGCATAAACAGGCTGATATATACCGCCGTTTTCGGTTACGGACGAGAAGATCTCTCCCGATTTAGATACGTTAATAATACCTTTTTGCGGTGTGTTTTTGAATGTTACCTTCATTGTAACTTCTTCGCCGTCAGTAGAAGTGTCGGCTTTTACCTCAAACTTGACAGGCTCTAAATTAAGAACATATCCATAAGGTGCCGAAACTTCTTCTACCTGATAATTACCTGCGATAAGCTGCTCAGGCAGAGTGAGTTCGCCGAAAGCGTCTGTGTAGTAAGTGTCGATATCATACGGCGTAGGATAGTTTATATGCTGTACGACATACTTGTCGGTATCGAGGTTCTTGACCTTAAAACCTATGTCTGTTACAGGAATAGTCTTTCCTGTTTCACTGTCTACCTTTACTATCTTTAATCTTGCCGAGTAGGGAGTGTTTATAAGCGGAACGTGTCTGTTGGGTATATCCGACTGATTGTTTTCAGAGATCACTACTTCAAAATCAGCCGAGAACTTCTTGCCGTCCGAGCCCTTTGTCTGATGTACGACATAAGTGCCGTAACGCAGCTGCTTTGTCTTTGCGTAGCCGTATTCAGTAGTTGTCAGTATATCACGCTCGTCATCTTCGCACTTGTTGTATGCGCCGAGATAAGTATCGCCGTCCTCGGCATTGGATTTAAGATATACATAGAACTCTGCCGACTCTTCGGGAATAAGCTCTTCGGGATCCGTTAGTTCTGCTGTATCGGTTTTGTATTTCAGTATATCAAACCAGCCGTAAATCGGTTTTTCGTTTACGCTCTGCGTAAGAGGATTTAACTCAGCGGTAAAGTTTGCGGGATCGGTGTTTAAGGTATATACTGTTGTATCAAGGAGATAGCCCTCTGACGGAGTGATTTCCTTGATTGTCCATACATCAGTATCCGCCGTTCTTTCATCACAAACGTAGTTTTTAGTGGTAAATTGACCGTTATCATCAGTTGTATACCTGTCAACTTCTACGCCATTTTTGTATATGGCGTATACAGCACCTGCTAACTTAGCATCACCATGAGGCATGCCGTCCTTGCTGTCGTTGTCGCGCTTTGTCAAGGTGACACTAAACTTCTTTAAGTCGTTTTCAAACGTTACATTAGTTACCTCGTCCCAGTTGATCTCAATACCCTTTTGATCTTGGGGTTGAACATACTGTATCGGAGTATGTATCTCTGATATCGTGTAGTTATTGCCGATAGGGATATTATCAAAATGTACCTTACCGTCTGCGCCTACCGTTGCGGTTTCATCTATCTCAATACCCGATAGGGAAGTACCTTTCAGACGGAACTGCAGACCTTGTGCCCTATTATCCTCAGCTAACTTGGTAACTACCACATAGCCTTCTTCAAGAGGGTTATCTGCTTCTATTGTAACAACCTCGGCAGGATTAGTTATTTTATCCTTAACGGTGACGGTTGCTCCCTTCCAATTATCAAAGTACGGTTTCTGTGTGACTTCTTCAAGTTTGTAAGTTCCAACAAAAACATCGTTGAAACGTGCTATACCATCATCGTTTGTTGTAGCTCTAACGTCTACATATATACCTGCGTCAGAAGTTCCGTAAAGACGGAATGTTAAGCCTGAATCAAGTTTAAGGTCTGTTGCTTCATCAGCATAACCGCCCTCATCAGTGATTTTCTTCTGTACAATGACATCGCCCCATTTAAGTGTATTACCTACACGTATCTCCTCTGTTGCGTTCCACTTTACAGGTACATTGTTTTCTGTTACTTCATCAACCCAGTATGTACCCGTTAAGGTTTCAGAAAGGGTATAATTTGTACCGATAGGCACATCAGTAAAGGTTGCAATACCCTCGCTGTTGGTGACAGCCGTTCTGGTAACTTTCTTTCCTGACGTAGATGTACCTGTCAGGGTAAATGTTATTCCTTTTCTTAAACGCCCTTTATCTGCGCCTTCAGGCAGATTAGTTATATCCTTGTATACCTTTAAGTCACCAAACTTTTCATTGTTATCGAAACTAAAGGTATATGCTGTGTTCTCTGAAGTACATTTCTTTGTCTGAGGATTGGACGGTTTTATATCATAACCATCGTGGTCAAGCTCAGTAACAGTATATGTATCAGGGTCGATACCCTTTATCTCTATAACGCCTTTTGAATTAGTGGAGTAGGTTTGGTCGAATGTGCCTGATGCGTTCTTTACTCTAAAACGAATACCGCTTATAATGCCATCCGATGCTTCCTTGTTTATCGTAAGGTTTATCTTGTTGTAGGTATTCTCAAAGGACGCTTCTTTCTCAGCATCTTCCGTAATTGTCAGAGTCTGCGTTTCATTTTTAGGAGTATAATTGTCCGCAGTTGATATCTCTGTTACGGTATAAGTACCCGTGGGGATTTTGCTTATCTTAAGTTCTCCGCTGCTGTTCAGCTTGAAATCCGAGTAGTCTTTGGAGTAGTCTTTGGACATACTGCTGAACTCATAGCTGCCGTTGTCACCCGTTGCGCGTACATACTTACCGTTGCTATCTTTAATAGTAAAGGACAGCTCGTTGTACAGCGCGGTCTTCTCTGCCGCTGTTAAGGTATCAATGCTGTTGATAAAAGTTTTCTTGATTTTTCCGTCGCCTGTTTCACGATAGTTAGTAAATGTTACTATTGTTGTAGCCGAGGACGATTTTTCTTTTATGGTAAGAGTTTTGGGATTACTGCCTGAGAGCGAGTAATCTTCGTCATCACTGTACTCTTTTACATAGTATGTGCCTACAGGCAATTTCTTTAGTATTGCCTTGCCATCACTATTCAACTTTAATCTGGTTTGGTTACCTGTGCTTTCACTATATGTGTAATTACCGTCGCTACCAGTAAAATGTACAAGATTAGCCATATCGCGGGTGGTAGACACCTCAAAGCTTAAGCTGTTAAGCACATCTGCTTTATTATCAGGAGTGTAGGGTTTGCCATCCATCTCTAACTCTTTTACTATAGCTCCGTCACCGGTAGCCTGACCTTCTGCCACGACATTAACATAATATCTTACAGCGTCATGACTGCCGATTATAAGAGGTTGTAAATCAGATTTTGACTCATGTTCAAATATTGTTATGCCTTCCGCCATTGAAGTTGGAGTTGCATCCTTACCCATTTTTATAGTAGTGCCGTTTTCATAAAGTTTTTTACCTACAGCCTCGCTACACGAAAAAGTATAGGTTGTAGAGCCATCAGAGTTCTGCTTTGTACTTACGTCAATTTTATCACTGTTTGTTAGGTTCTTAAAATACTCTGCATGTGCTGTACCGTTAGAGTCTTTAATAGTACCGATATATTTACCCTCGGAGCTGTTATATTCCATTGTAACAGTCCCCAAATTAGTTGTTTTTGCAGAGTATTTATCATCACTCTGTGAAAAGCTCGGAACGGTTCTGTAGGCTTCCATAGACTCTAAAATATAGTTATATATCTTTGTCCTCTTAGAATCTGAAGCACCCAACCTTTGCTGCAACCAATCCCCTATATTATCCTCATCAAGAACAAGCTTAAGAAGTCCTATATTAATATCTGTATGGCTGCCTGCCTCTCCTCCTGAGCCGTAGCGAATACCCTGCTGTATTTCCCACACCAAAACCTGGGTGGCAATAATCCAGTCATCTATATTTGATCCCTTTATTTTACTATACTTAGGATCGTTAGCAGTGTCTTCATTATAACGCCCGTCATAGCCAAAATATAAAGCCAAAGCTATAAGATCTTGATAGTCTTTTTTAGTTCTACCACCCATTATGGTGCTTTCTGCTATCATCTTATTGTTCCAGTAATCACTGTTAGACGTTGTTTTCTCAACATAAGGCTCGTCTTTTTTATACTCCAACCCGCACCCGATACAGATACCAACGTATGCCTTTCTACTTTCACCTGTACCGCGCTCAACTGCAAGCGGTGAAGGCGTAGTAGCACCTTCGTGATTCTGCAATTTACCATTCTCGTCGATATACTTATACTCATCGTTGCCGGCAGATCCTCCATCAGACGGATCAAACTCACTATTGCGCCAAGTTGATGTCCAATTGCCGACACTTGCTATGGGCATTATACCTTCTTCGGCAAATGACTGTAAGGGTAAAGCCGTAGCTGCCATTGCTACAGACAAAAAGCCTGCAAGTATTCTTTTACCCGCTCGTTTGAAAATATTTACCATATTTTCTCTTCCTTTCTTCATAATGTTATCTATGTCAAAAGATATTTATAAGAGCCATCTACACAATGTCCCCTAAAACACCTTACATTGTTTTAATAGTTTCTACAAAAGAAGAGAGCCTTTCATTACTTGGATATCACCTCCAAGAGAAAGGCTCTCTATACGTTATTTAGTTGTAGCCGACAACATCAGTAAATTTCAAACTCACCCGCGTCATACTTCTCCCAATACAGGTCCACATCGCCATTACATTCAAGTAGTTTTTCATTTACCACATCACAATTTTCATTAGATACCAGTATAATTACACCACCTTCACTATATCCTACACCTACATACTTGCTATTGGCATCTCCAAGATAGCTCCAGTGACCCGCTGACTCGCTAAAAGCTTGGACTATCCGATCAGCTTCTTTGTTTATACTTTCTTCAGAAAAGCCGACAAAGCCTACCGAACCCGCCATACCTTCCGATGCTCCAGGCATGTTCCAGCCTTTCTTTAATCCTGCCCACTCTCCTTTTTGATAATAAATTCCGTACTTCAATTCTGCGGCTAATGCATTACAGTTTTCTGCACTATGTCCTCCGCCTATTTCTTTGACTTGCTGTGTGCGTTCATACGCATAATTTGAAAGCCCCGGCAATAAGATTATCTCGGTATTTCCTCTGTGTACCCCAAGATAGTATGCAATACGCTCTGCCATGTGGTCAAAATACTCACGCTTTTCAGCGGCTGACATCTTGTCCCAAATCTCTTCTTCGGTAGGTTCTTGAACAGGCGTTTTATCTACTGTAGGTGTAACCCCTTGCCTTTTAGTTGTTTCCGCAGGCTTAGGTGAAGTATTCTGCTTTTTTGTCGTCGTAGTAGCCTTCGTAGTTGACGGAGCAGGAGTCGTGATTTGCTTCTTTGTAGTGGTATCAGCCTTTACTACAATCTTGCTTGTACTCAGGTAATCTTTATGAATAAAACTGCCATCTGCAAGCTTGTAATACCCCGTGTTTGTTTCAGCCGTTACAGTTACCATATCGTTAAGACCGTAACTCTTGACTTTTTCAGCACCAAGAACCGCTCTTGCACGGCTGTATATACCCGCCGTATTAACATACCTTGTACCCGATACCGCACTCTCAGTCCATTCGGGAGCGGGAGTAGCGTTATCTACTTTCACGCTCTGCACGGTGGTTGCGGGAGCTGCCTGCACCGCCGGTTTGGTAGATGCAGGAGCGGTAGCAACAGGCTTGTCGGTCTGCTTCTCGGTTGTGGTTGCCTTAGTCGAAGTAGAAGTGGTATCGTTATTCTCCTTTTCGGTTATAGGCTCCTTCTTTTCCTCGACAGTAGTATTTTCCATACTATCAAAGGTATTAGTTTTTTCGACGTTACTTGTTGCATTCTCGCCGTTTACCACGCTTTCCGTTGCCGAAGCGCTATCCTCTGTTATCCGGGTTGATTGCGGCTTGTTGTCAGAACAACCTGATGATGTGATGATCATAACTGCGGATAAAAAGGCAGAGATAACACGAAATTTTATAGTCATGCCGATCTTCCTTTCTGCAGTGCTACTTTGTTAATACCATTTTATCACATCTATGCAATAAAGTCCAGCGTAAACCCAAATATAATTTTATGCATAAGACAGCAGAATAGCAGCAAAGCTTTGGTCCTTTATGCTGCTACTCGGCCGCCATGCTTATTTTTTCTTGCTTGATATTATTCCTGTCCCTCAAAGCAGGGATCGCATCCTCCGGCTGTGCATGCAGCCTCATTGGAATCTCACCACCCCGCGGTTCTCGCCGGGACGCCCTCCATATTTGAGATTAGGACTGGGCGTAAGTATCTTTAATACTCCCACTTGTCATCGCCATACCGCAGATGCGCTGCGGCGTCCGAGCTTTGGCTCTTCGGCTTGTCCCATCGGACAGCAGGAGGAATGTAGATGATGCGATGATATGAAATTTTCAAGGAACTAAACATGAGGAGAAAAATAACCCCTCACTAATATAAGCCGAAAAGCGAGGGGTTTTACAACCGAAAATTTAAATTTTCATTAATTTTCTAAGTTTTAAAATTGTTTTCTTTATTCTCTTGCTGACAGCCTGCTGTGAAATGCCATAAATCTTGCTTAATTCATCCTGTGAAAGTTCAAGATAATATCGCCTATGTAAAAGTAATTGTTCATCGCGACTAAGCAAAGCGAGACATTCATTCATATTTTGCAGATCAATTTTATGCTCTATCTGCTCATGTATATCCGGCGTTGGGCTTTGAATAAATTCTTCACCGTTATACGCCTCTTTCGATATCCTATCGTATGATATGTCTTTATTCTTTGCAGAGCGCTCGTTTCCGTATTTATAGGAACGCACTATTTTAGAAAACTCTTTGTGTTTTTCCTCGCTGACTTCCATAAGCATTCTACCGGAAGCAACAAACCATCTTTTTGTATTGTTCTCTTTGCATTTGTTTAATATTTGGCAAAACTCTTCAAAAGATATTTCCTTGCGGCTTTTGTCATCGTTAAATATGAAAATTTTTTGCGGTTTATTTTTCACCGTCGTTTCCTCCAATCTTTTTTTGATGTTCAAAAAAGATTGGAATTGGAGGCGCACGAGCAAAATAACAAAAAACTAACATTTCGTAAAATGTAAAATTCTCATGCCTCAATATCAGTAAACGCAAAAATCCTTTCCCGTCAAGCAGGAAAGGATTTTAACATAATGTGAGTTTCCTAATTAATTACCAACTATGCAAAAGCAAAAAATAACACATATACTATAAAAACGATATACTGTTTGTGTTTGCCAGAATAGAGATAAAAATTGCATAGGGCACACAAATATATCGTATAAAATCAAAAGTTAACAAACATAATGTTTTCATAAAAGATATAAAAATAAGCCGTTATTCATTAACATCAAAAATCCTCCAATAAACAGTTTTGATATGTAGGCATTCTTCTCTATATTTCTTCCTCTTATTAATGCATAAAGTGAAAAACTTTTCAATAAGTTACTTGCTTTGTAATTTAACTATGGCTAAACCGGGTAAAATTCAGTCAGAAATGTAAATTGCGCACTGAGAAAGATAAGGGAGATCGTGTTTCCTACTGAAATGTTATAAAACTCCGGATTGTAAAAATGCAATCTACCATCGGGCGAGAGTTATGCACTATTAGCCGCAATTATAAAAGCAGGTGGGCATCTTGTCAAGGCTATAAAAGACAGCAAAAGGGCTATAAAAATTATTCATCAATTTCAGATAACAACAGCCGCGCCAAAGGCGTGGCTGCTGTTAATACGTTGAAAATTCAGCTATAAAAGGTTTTCCCAACAAAATAAAGTGTATGATTAATACCTACACTTTGCAGCTTATTTGCTCACTTTTTGAATTTCTTTAAATCCTTAGGAGCTTTGGGCTGGTAGCTAAAAGCATAACACGTTGTATTAGCTGAGTGCTGAACTGTTTTCTTTGTAATCTTAGCTATTACGTTCCAAATCTTCATTTTTTCCCCTCCTTTTTAATAATTTTTCCAATATCATTAAAACGGAATCAACCGTTAATGAACTAAATAACGCAAAACTTATTTCTATATTTTTACAAAGCATAAATAATATGCCTACAATTAAAAATATGGAACTTATTATAATAGCCTTTTTTCTGTATTCTATATATTCCTCTTTTTCTAACGGTCTGTTCTCATTTTGTATAGGTGATAACAAGAAAATTATTACAAAAGCAAAAATCGCAACGGCTAACTGTGTATATACAACTTCTTCAAAATAAAGAGAATTTATTTTATATAAAAAAGCAAAAATAAAATATATCAAAACAGAAACAAATGTACAAGTACTTGACTTTTTACAATGATGACCACCTGTGTATTCTCTCAAAATCATATAAGAAGGAACAAACACAAGCCCTGCAAAAACTGTACCTGTTATGAGAGCGATAATTGTTATGAAACCCAAAATCAAAACTTTTGAGATAAACAGTTTTGCTCCATATAAATAAATTTCTTCATCTTCTTCAATAATCACATTATTTTTAATCATCTTAGCAACGATAATTTTTGCAATCTCATTAATCATACTCAGCATCTCCTAAAACAATCCAGTTCTTTTTTACAATAAAAAAAGAAAAAAATCAACATTTACTTACCGAGTTGCTAAAAAAAACAACCGAGTTGCAAGAAATGTTGATTTTTAAGATTAAAAAGTAACTATGTTTCTCTCGAATTTATAAAGTATCATTTTACGGGTTTATTCTTAAGATTGATCTGCTTTATATCCATAGTAAGGAATAGTATTATCCTTGTTCTGTTCCTGTCTTTACTCCATGCCTCCTTTTTGAGCGAAAATTTTTACTTAATACGCGCCATCAAAGTTACAAATATTAATATTCAAATTAAAATTTGTTAGCGTGTTTGAAAAATAATGGCTAAAAGTGATTTTCCGTATATGATCTAAATAATTCCAAGAAGAATATTAACAGTGAAAATATTGTCTTTTATATCCCGATTGTAAGTGCCATTATATTTGTCGCATATTTCCTTTATAATTTGGCTACCAAATCCGTGATTTTCTTTATCCTGTTTAAGGGTTTTAAAATTACTATCAAAGTATAATATATTACCAGGGTTGAAAGTGTTACTTAAAATAATTGAAATATAGCCCTTGTATGCAAAAATTTTCAAAGTAATTATTGGCGTTTCTGTTTTTTCGCTTGCTTCAATAGCGTTATCAAATAAATTTGACATTAAAGCAGAAAGATTTAAAATGTCAACATGTAATTCGGGTAAGGGTTCAAGCGTATATTGAAAATTAATGGATTTACTTTCACATATTGTTGCTTTAAATGCTATAATTGCATCGATCAAACTGTTAGAAGTGGAAGATTTTAAGTCAAATGTTGTTTCCTCTGCATAACTGGTAAAATCTTTTAATAGTTCGTAAGCCGTTGAGTATTCTTCTTTTTTAATTAAGAAAAGAACATTACTTAAATGATTTTTCAAATCATGCCTAAATTTTCTTAGTTTTTGATTTGTTTGATTTTGAAATAAAAACATATTCTGAAGTTCCGCATAATTTGTTTGTTGATAAAACGCTCTTTTTTCTCGTTGAAAACTCGCAGATAAACGTGTAAAAAAGCTTATTACGACAAGTCCCATAATAAAAATCATTAATGATAGCAGAAACAGCAAAAATGCTGTCGTCGGTTCTGATTGTGCAGAAGCGTATAAATTTAAGAAAAGCATAGATATTATTAATAGAACAGATGTGACAATGTTATACATCCACCAATTTGCCGAAGAAAAATTAAAATGACTGTTGGCAAACATTTTATATATGAGCCAAAACACACCAGCATTTAGCAACTTTATTATTAAACATACAATAATTCGGTTCGACAAATCGCTATAAAAAACCTCAAAAAAAGTATCTCCAAGTATAAACGTGAACATATTTCCGACGACAATATCCACAATATATAAAGTATAGAGGGAGGTTAGAGCAAACGACACTTTTACAAATAGTTTTTCTTTATACAGGATAGAAAAACAAATCATCAGTTCGCAAAAGCTTAAAAAGCATTTAAGAATAATATTAAAGTCGTCGATTAAAAATATAAATACGGAACAAATCGAGATGGCAAAAATTAACGGCAATTTACATTTAAATTTTTTCATGAATAAAGAATTTACAAATAAAAAAATAATTAAATTGTCTATCAGCCCCAAACTAAAATTTAATAGATTTTCAAGTGTCATAGTTTACTCCTTAAAAGTATGTATTCGGACATCTTTGTGAGCAGTTGTTTGTTTCGGCCTCGGCTAATCGGAAGTACGCTGCCGTTGTCTAAAATAACATCTTTTTCTTTAACATATTTTACTTTTGCAATGTTAACAAGATATCCTCTACATAACTCAAAGAAACCTTTATTAGCATACTTCGGTATTAAATCAGAAAAACGCCGTATGTTTATTTGAAAAGTTTCTCTATCTGTAGATAAATAAATTTTTTTGTTAACGCAATGAAAATATGCAATACTATTTACAGTGATCTTGATTTCTGTTTTCCCGTTTTTGTCAATAATATTAAAAAGTTCATAGTCAGGTCTATCATTTAAGTATTGAACAAATACTCGCTTAAACTCAGAAATGATTTGTTTTTCTTCGGCATCTTTTGATATAAATGCATATATTCTATATTGAATCGTGTTAAAAATCTCATAGTTATAAGATGTCAAAAAAATAAGGAAAAAATCAGAATCAAGAGATCTTAATTTTTCCGCTATGTCTTTTCCGTTTATTGTGGGCATTTGAATATCAAGAATAACAATATCATATGGATGGTGGTTTTCAAATTCTCTTATTAAATCGTTGCCATTACTAAAATAATCTACATTAGAAAATATGCCTGCCTCTTTAAGGGCAGTTGCTAATGGTAGTTTTAATCTTTTCTGTATAAAAAACATATCATCGTCACAAACAGCTATTTTTATATTCATTTCTTTTCAGTCCTATATAAATTACTGGCATATCGTACTATTTGTTCCAAATCAAAAATCTTATCTTTAGGGCAATCTGATATAAGATCATAAAAAGATGTTTTAGGCTCTTTTTTGCCTGTTAATAAATAGGTTGGATCTAAATTTAATTTTTCATAAACTAAGAGAATATTTTTAATAGTGAGTTTGGAAATACCTCTTTCTATATTTCCATAATGATTCAAAGATATACCAAGCATATCGGCAACATCTTCTTGAGTAAGCCCATATGATTTTCTACATTCTCTTAACCTTCGCCCAATCCCAATCAAATAGTTTTCCATTGTATTTTCTCCTTTATTTTTATATTATATCAAATAAAAATACATATTTGAACAAACTAATGCTTGTTTTTCATAGGAAAAACACCAATAAATTATGTGTATTTGTCTTGACTTTTTCAATATGATATGTTATTATTTAATTGCAATTCAGTGCAATAAAAACGCAACTCAGTCAAGTCTTATTGACTTAGCAAAAAAATTATTTTATTGTATGTCTAAAGGAATATTTATTTCCTTGCAAGGAATTAAGATCCCAATTAAAGTAAAATAGAGAATTGATTGCTATGAAACTAAGTATTTGCAACAAAGTGAAAAAAGTAACAGCAGGAATACTTGCTGGCGTACTTGTAATTAACATGATTCCTACAATGCCAGTTTTGGCTGAAAACATTGGAATAGTGTTTTCATGCAACAATTATGATGTAATTTATAAATTAAATTTTATTGATATTAATTCACAATTATGTATAATATGTCATATAAATATACAACAAATGGTAATTAATAATCTTTTTTATAAAGTGTAACAAAATAGATGTTAAGGCTTTTTCTGTCGAGAAGCAGTATATCTTGCTCAAAAAGCCTTTACATAAATACTTTAATATTTTAAGGAGGACTTTCAAAATGAAAAAGTTCAAAAAAATCTTATCAGCGATGGCGGCGTTAGCCGTTCTGACAGTAGGCACAGCAAGCTATGCGGGGGCAGAAACCCCGTTGAAATCGGCTAACTGGGAAACAACGTATACTCATGTTCCCAACGGTCCGTCAAACACAGGCTACAGTGAAACAAAGTATTTATACTGCGGCGATGAGGGTAATATAGTTACAGTAACTTCATTTTCAAATACTTACAGCAACGCTGAAAGCCATGTGACCGCGCAAGTGATCGATAATACTCTTACAAATACAAGCGCTACATTGACTCATAATGAGCAGACTGCGATTTTAACTCCTTGGGATTATCACTTACTCGTTCCCGAAACTGCACATTATAAATTTTCATCATACACATCTACCTCCGGAAACCGTATAACTGCGAAAGGCAATATAAAAATGTATCCATGATTTAATAAGGGGCATTTCCCGTATTTCAATAAGGGATTTGCCCCTAGTCCTTATATTTAAGCTGAAAGGAAAAAAGAAATGAAAAAACTAATTTCATTGCTTATCCTCTCATCCCTGCTCACAGGCTGTGCGAATCTTAAAGGCGAAAGCGTACCCGAAGTATCGGATGAAATTGAAAGCTCCTCAGAGCCTGCCGAATCCACCTCTGAGTCTAATTCCGAGCCTATTTCTTTGATAGACGTTGAGGAGATCATTCAGGACGACTGGGTAACGATAGACGACGCGGCCGCTCCATCCCCGTCAAAGCCGGTGGAATATGACAACGAGCGTGTGGA
>CANROX010000040.1 GCA_947632335.1 uncultured Clostridia bacterium | reverse complement strand
ATGAAAAGAATTATTGCAACCATTATTTCCATTGCAGTATTGTTCTCAATCGCAGTTCCTGTTACTGTTAATGCAGCTTCAAAGGTAACTAATGTTAGACAGATAGATGCCAGTGACACCTCTGTAACTGTGACATGGGATACAGTCCTTGGTGCAAGCAGGTATAAGGTTGAAATCAGTGAAAGACAGAACGGCGGTTATGTTGTTGACAATGAATATTCTTCAGATAAGGAGTATATTTACAATCTTAGTACAGGCAGAACTTATTATGTTAAGGTTACAGCCTACATAAACAATAAATTTGATTCAAGCACTACATCTGCACCTATCAAAGTTTGCACTGCTCCCGACAAGGTTCAAAACTTCCGTCAGGTTAATTGCACAACAAACAGCGTTAGTCTTGCATGGTCAAAGTCTGCAGGTGCATCTTATTATGTAATCTACGGCAGGGTTAATTCCACAAACTATGTATTAGCAAAGACCCGAGGCACTTCATACACCCTTAAAGGATTTAAAAATAACCAGGATTTTAAGTATAACCTTTTCGTCCAGCCTGTAAGAAACGAGGGAAACTATGAGGCAGGCATTGATACTCCATGGTACAGATGTGACGAGATTTACGACTTTAATATAACTCTTACTCCTAAGAAGTCAGCTGTTCCAAAGCTTACAAATATATACGATAGCATTGGTGTTGTATACTTTGACACTCCATCTGCCCCTTTTGCAGACGGATATCAGATAGCCGTATACAAGACTGACAAGAAAAAGGTATACACATCCGGTAACAGTTACAGATTTGAAAATCTCAAGAAGGGTCAGTTCTACAAGGTAAAGAGGCGTTATTATACAGAAGTTGGAGATAACAAGGCAACAAAAAGAAAATACGGCAGCTGGTCCGGTTATAGATATTTTACATTAGGATGTAAGTCTGTAAGTGCAAAGAGCTACAAAAAATCAATTAAGGTATCATGGGGCAAAGTTAAGGGCGGAAAAAAGATTAAGTATGACATTTATGTATCCAAGTCCCGTAATAAAGGCCTTAAGAAGTATAAGACAAATGTAAAGGGTACATCAATTAAGGTTACCAAGTACGGCAAGAAAAAGTTATCAGGAAAAACAGGTTACTATACTTACATTATTCCTAAGATAAAGGTAGGCAAGAAGACATATAAGTCCCCTGTTTACAGCTATGTGTATACATATACAAGGTAATAGAAAAAGGGCAGTTCTTTTGAACTGCCCTGATTTTATTAGAAGAATTTTGCAGTTTTAAAACACCATTTTTTCATCACATTTCGTGAGAAAGCTCTATTATCTACAAAAAACTTATATATGTTTTTATATTTTTATAACATATTTTTTATTGGTATTTTATTGGTATATCTTTTAATAATTTTTTAAGATAAATTAATAGTATTCTTTATGCAATTTTCCAATTTACATACAAATAAAATGGTGGTAATATAAATTCGGATAAAATCCAAATTTATCAAAAGGATGGTATTAGTAAATGAAAAGAATTATTGCAACCATTATTTCCATTGCAGTATTGTTCTCAATCGCAGTTCCTGTTACTGTTAATGCAGCCTCAAAGGTAACTAATGTTAGACAGATAGATGCCGGTAACACCTCTGTAACTGTGACATGGGATGCAGTCCTTGGAGCAAGCAAGTATAAGGTTGAAGTCAGTGAAAGACAGAACGGCGGTTATGTTATTGACAATAATTATGCTTTAAATCAAGAGTATATTATCAACCTTAGCGCGGCAAAAACTTATTATGTTAAGGTTACAGCCTACATAAACAATAAATATGATTCAAGCACTACATCTACACCTATAAAGGTTTGTACTGCCCCTTATAAGGTTCAAAACTTGCGTCAGGTTAATTGCACAACAAGCAGCGTTAGTCTTGCATGGTCGCAGTCTGCAGGTGCATCTTATTATGTAATCTACGGCAGGGTTAATTCCACAAACTATGTATTAGCAAAGACCCGAGGTACTTCATACACCCTTAAAGGATTTAAAAATAACCAGGATTTCAAGTACGACCTTTTCGTCCAGCCTGTAAGAAACGAGGGAAACTATGAGGCAGGCATGGATACTCCATGGTACAGCTGTGCCGGGATTGACGACTATAAGATAAATCTCACACCAAAGAAGTCAGCTGTTCCAAAGCTTACAGGAGTATACGATAGCATTGGTGTTGTATACTTTGACACTCCATCTGTTCCTTATGGGGATGGAAGACAGACAGCAATATACAAGACTAACAAGAAAAAGGTATACACATCCGGCGAAGGTTACAGATTTGAAAATCTCAAGAAGGGTCAGTTCTACAAGGCAAAGAGGCGTTATTATACAAAAGTTGGAGATAACAAAACGGTAAAAAAAATATATGGCAGCTGGTCCGGTTATAGATATTTTACATTAGGATGTAAGTCTGTAAGTGCAAAGAGCTACAAAAAATCCATTAAGGTATCCTGGGGCAAAGTTAAGGGCGGAAAAAAGATTAAGTATGACATTTATGTATCTAGGTTCCGTAATAAAGGCCTTAAGAAGTATAAGACAAATGTAAAGGGTACATCAATCAAGGTTACCAAGTACGGCAAGAAAAAGTTATCAAGAAAAACAGGTTACTATACTTACATTATTCCTAAGATAAAGGTAGGCAAGAAGACATATAAGTCCCCTGTTTACAGCTATGTGTATACATATACAAGGTAATAGAAGAGTTTTAGGAGGGCTGTTCCTTTAAGGGAACAGCCTTATTTTTGTGCACAAAAAAAGCCCCGTCATAACAGGGCCTTTTTTGCGCACAAATATCAGTATCCGAGAGCACCATCAAGACTTTCGTCATTGATAATCCAGTCTTCAACATTATAGATTGTAAAATTTTCTTTGTCGTTTCTGACAACTACCCGTCGTATGCCGGCGTTAATCACCATTCGTTTGCACATCGAGCAGCAGCAGGCGTCCTTTACATAATTCTTGGTGGTAAATTCCTTACCAACAAGGTACAGAGAAGAACCAATCATCTGTTCTCTGGAAGCATGGATAATAGCATTAGCCTCGGCGTGGACACTTCTGCAAAGTTCATATCTTTCTCCACGGGGAATGTTATTTTTTTCTCTTAAACAGTAACCGAGGTCACAGCAATTTTTTCTTCCCCTTGGAGCTCCGACATAACCGGTGCTTATTATCTGGTCGTTGTTTACTATGATAGCACCAAAATTTCTTCTGATGCAAGTGCCTCTTTCCAGCACTGTTTCCGCAATATCCAGGTAATAATTATCCTTATCTATCCTAACCAATGTTATCACTTCCTGTAATAAATGTTTCACTATAACGATATATTATAGTGTGGTACAAGGTGATTACACTTTCTTGTACATTCTCTTTACACATTCTTCACAAACAACAATGCCTTCGTGATTAATTACATTGTCTATTTCTCCACAGAAGAGACAAGTAGGCTGATACTTGCGGATTAAAAGACCATTGTCCTTTGGCAAAATTTCAATTGCATCCTCTTTTTCAAGATTAAACATTTTACGAACAGGCTTTGGAATAACAACCCTGCCTAATGTGTCAATCTTACTTACATAGCCGATGTTTTTCATTTTAATTCTCCTTTTTTAAAAATTTTTTTCAAAAAAGCACAAATTTTGTGGAAATTCCACCGTAATGGAAAAAATTCGTACTCTCTCAACTTCATTTTAGCAGAGTATACATAAATAGTCAAGCGTTTTCAAAAAATTATACTATAATGACAGGAAGTGATTTTCTATGACAAATTATGCATGGGGGTTTATGATAGTTATTTCAATACTGGTTGGCATATTTACAGGAAACACTGACGGTATATCCCAAGGACTTATGACAGGGGCTGAAAAGGCGGGAAAACTTCTTATAACACTTTTTGGGGTTATGGTTTTCTGGTCGGGAATAATGAAAGTGGCTCAAAAAAGCGGTGTTACAAATTTTCTGGCTAAAATACTTTCCCCCTTTTTAAAAAAACTTTTTCCCGATGTTGACAGGGACAGCGAGGCGTTTCAAAGTATTTGTATGAATATAAGCGCCAACCTTATGGGTGTTGGAAATGCGGCAACTCCCTTTGGTCTAAAGGCTATGAGGGAAATGCAGAAGAAAAATTTAAGAAAAGATACTGCAACAGACTCTATGGTCATTTTTGTGGTGATGAATACAGCCTCACTTCAGCTTATTCCCGCAACAATCGGATACCTGCGCCAAAGCTATGGGAGTAAATCAGCCTTTGATATTATACCGGTAGTAATACTTTGCTCCGCTATTGCCCTTACTGTTGCCCTTGTATTGGGCAAAACCTTTAACAGATTGGGAAAGGGAAAGAGATAAAATGGAACTTATACTACCTATTGTTGTAGGGCTGATTATCCTTACGGGTATGATTAAAAAGGTTAAAATTTTTGATGCGTTTATTGAGGGGGCTGTGGAGGGTCTTCACACCCTATATATGATAATTCCCACCATAACAGGACTTGTTGTGGCTGTGGAAATGTTACAGGAAAGCGGTGTAATTGACCTTATGTGCAAGGCCGTTTCTCCTGTGGCTGATTGTCTGGGCTTTCCAAAGGAAATTGTGCCTATGGCGGTTCTTCGCCCGGTAAGCGGCAGCGGAAGTACTGCTATACTGATTAATATTTTTGAAAGCTATGGACCGGATTCACTGCCCGGTCAAATTGCCTCTGTACTTGCAGGCAGTACGGAGACAACTTTTTACGCAGTTACAATGTATTTTGGCAGCATTAATATTTCAAAAACCAGGCATACGCTTTTGGTTGGGCTTTGTGCAGATTTTACGGCACTTGTATGTGCTGTTTATTTAACAAAGGCACTTCTATAAGTGATATATATAGTGGTTGAGGGTAAGAAAAGGGTAATATGAGGTGGTTACTCAAGATTTTTGGGTTAAATCACCAAAAAATCACCTGTTTATTTGTTCAAGTTATTTTGTAAAATTTCTGTGAATGTATAGACAAATTTATGTTTATATTATATAATTAAATTAATTGAAAAGGAGGCATTATGATTATGTCAAGAAGTAAGAAATTTTTATCACTCGTATTAACAGTTATTATGGCTGTTACAATGATGGTTGTGGCTCCTGCTACAGCTTCTGCAGCAGAAAATGTAAGAATCAACGAGGTTTACCCTGAAATCGGTCAGAAGATTATTTATAACCTTTATGTGCAGACAGATTCTGTAGTCAGCGTTATGGAAGGCAGACTTAACTATGACACATCGGTGTTGAGCCTTGATAATAAGTTGTCATATGATACTCAAAATTCATTTGTAGATACAACAACAGCAGTTGAGGATATGACAAGGGTTGATTTTAAGGGTACAAAATCTACATATGACTGTAAATCTGCAAGAATGACAGTTCTTACAGCTGTATTTACAGTTAAGGCTGCAAGTGCAAAGTATACAGCAAGTACAAATGATGACGCTGTTTCAGCCTGCTTTACTTCACTTACTTCCACTTCAGGTCAGGATTTAATGAAGTCTGAGAACACAAACATTACAACAAGAACAGTTATTGGTGCAACAAGGGTAACAATGGCTAAGTCCAGCGTTGTTCTTGACCGTGGTGCAGGAGATGCAGAAACGGTTAAAGTTAAGGCTGTTGGTCCTGTTAACGATGACACTAACTCAACATATCTTTGCACATACAAGTCATCAAACACAAGAATTTGCAAGGTTACCTCAACAAAATCTACCGGCGTTAAGATTACAGCAGTTGGACCAGGTACAGCATATGTAACCTGCACAACTGACGGCGGTCTTGGTTCAACAAGAATTAAGGTTACAGTTAAACAGCCTGTTAAGAAGGTTACACTGAACAAATCTAAGGTTACCTTAAAGAAAAAGGGTAGGTCTGTTAATTTAAAGGCTACAGCTGCTCCGGGAAATGCAAGCAACAAAAAGCTGAGAATTGTTTCTACAAACAAAAAGGTTGCAAAGGTAAGTGCAAGTACTGTTAATTCCGGCAAGACATTTAAGGTTACAGCTAAGAAGAGAGGCGTATCTTATATTACGGCTACGGCAACAGACGGTTCAAAGAAGTCTGCTAAGTGTAAGGTAACTGTTAAGAAATAATTTTTAAACTTAAAAAGGACTACCTTTGAGGTAGTCCTTTTTTTATGCTATTTTGTTCTGACAAACTTTTTGATAAGTTCTTTTGGATTAAAAGGAATAAGGGGATAGAGATAGCTTTTGCCTGACAGGGTTTTGTTTGTGGCAAGCATAATAAATATTAGTACGGTTCCTGCAATCAGTCCCCATAGGGATAATATTTCTGTAAGAATAAGAAGAATTAGTCTGAAAAACTTTATTCCGTAGGAAAGCTCCTGACTGGGCTGTGTATAGTTGGAGATTGTAACAAATGCCATATAAAGAATTGTTTCTGTACTGGCAAAGCCTGCGTCAACAGCAAACTCGGAGAGGGCAATACCTCCTATTATACCTATGGTGGTGCTAAGCATATCGGGTGTGTTTATTGAGGCAAGTCTAAGTCCGTCAATGGCCACCTCAACCAATATTAACTGCCAGAATATTGATATGTTTTGAGGTTCGTCTACAATGGTGAATCGGAAAAATTCCGGTGTGAATTGGGGATACTGGTTTGCAAGGAGCCACAGAGGTGTAAGAAACAGGGAAAGTAATGTGACGCCGTATCTTGCAATCCTTAGATATGTGCCTGTTACAGGGGGGAAGTAGTAGTCATCCGCCTCCTCCATCAGGTCAAAAATAGAAGTGGGTATAATTATTGCCGAAGGAGAATTATCCACGACTATTGCAATATTTCCCTTTAGTACATTTGCGGAGGTGGTATCCGGTCTTTCGGAGTACTTTACCTTTGGAAAAGGATTTATCCATTTGGATTTTATAAGCGCCTCTACAAATGCCTGCTGGGTCATAGACAGTCCTTTTCTTTCTATGTTTGATATTCTTTCCTTTAGGTCTTTTAGGAGCTTTTTGTCAACCTTATTTTCCATATATACCAGGGCAATATCTGTTTTTGAACACTGGCCTGCCTGCAAGGCTGAAATTGTAAGATTTCTGTC
Organism: uncultured Clostridia bacterium; assembly: GCA_947632335.1. GTDB lineage: Bacteria > Bacillota > Clostridia > Oscillospirales > Acutalibacteraceae > Ruminococcoides. The sequence continues at coordinate 7,059 of CANROX010000040.1, read as the reverse complement.
CCGTATTCGTCTGCGGATTAAGGCGCAGTTATGAATAAATATTTCCGTAAAGGCGTCATTACTGCCACGGAGTACCTTGTCATTTTCAGGCTCCGCAGTTTCACGCTGTGGATAGGTACGGGTATCTATTAAGATAATTTCCGATACCCCATCCACAGTAAGCAGGGCAATACCTGATAGGAGGGCAGTAATAATTTCGTTTTCCTTGTCGCTTTTCGTTACTTCAACATAGGGAATACAATTTTCTATAAAGGCGTCGGCATTTTCCATAAAGCTGTCGTCGTTTATACTGTAGAAAAATTCCATAAGTTTTTCCATAATATCGTCTTTTAGAAAACCGTCTATAAAGTATAGTGCGGTTTTCTTTTTATTTATGCGAATGATTCTTTTAACTATGTCAAAGTTTTCGTTGCACCGGGTAAGGTTATCCAGAACTTTTATGTTATTTTCTATTGAAGAATTAAACATTGTATCACCATTTCATTTTTTCATTAGTGTTGCCTATGTTTTGAAAACTATGCAATAATTGCAGACTTTGTAAATTAATTGTGAACATATTTTGTAAATTGCATAAAACTATGCAATTTTTTTTGCTGTGGGGGTATAGGTGCAGGATAATTTTAAGGAGGAAACATTGATTGAAAAAACGTGAGAAAACATTTTGTCTGTATGTTTCTCAGGGCAAAACCCTTGAAGAGGCTGCAGGGCTTGCCGGCTATAAAAATCATTCGGTTGGTTACAGCCTGATTGTCAGGACAGACATTATGAAAGAAATCACAACCTTGCTGAATGCCAGGACTAAACTTATGAAAAGTCTTGTATCTGTTGGATATCAGCGCCTTGCATTTGGCAGTATTTCTGACCCCATTACTCTCATTACCAGTAAGGAAGTAAGTGACGAGCAACTAAGGAATATGGATTTATTTATGATTTCTGAAATTAAAAAGCCCAAGGACGGGGCGATGGAAATTAAGTTTTTTGACAGGCTCAAGGCACTTGAAAAATTGAGCGGTATTGGGGAGGAGAAAAAGGAGATATTACCATTTTATCAAGCTCTTGAACAGGGAGCAAAGGCATTGGGCGATAAATATGAGTAGTTATGTTCCTTTTTCTCGAAAACAGTTAAAGGTACTTACATGGTGGTGTGAAAATTCCCCTACCAGGAATAAGGACGCCCTTATTTGCGACGGTGCGGTAAGAAGCGGAAAGACCTTTTGTATGTCATTATCATTTATCGCATGGTCTTTCAGCAGGTTTTCCGATACTTCCTTTGCCATTTGCGGAAAGACTATCAGAAGTTTAAAGAGAAATGTTATTCTTCCTCTGATGAAAACTCTGGTGGAGCTGGGCTTTACTGTTGAGCTTAAAAAAAGCGAGAACATTCTGCTTATTACCTACAATGAGGTGACTAACCGCTTTTACCTCTTTGGCGGTAAGGACGAAATGAGCGCCTCACTCATACAGGGTATTACCCTTGCAGGCGTTTTCTTTGACGAGGTTGCACTTATGCCACGCTCATTTGTAGAACAGGCACTTGCAAGGTGTTCCGTGGAGGGCAGTACCTTTTGGTTTAACTGCAATCCTGAATATCCCGGGCACTGGTTTTACAGAGAGTGGATTAGGAAGTGTAAAAAGAAAAATGCCATTTATCTTCATTTTGAAATGAAGGACAACCCTTCCCTTAGTCCCAAAATGATTAAAAGGTATGAGTCCCTTTACAGCGGAGCCTTTTATGAAAGGTTTGTCAGAGGCAGGTGGGTTGCCACAACCGGAGCTGTTTATCCCTTTATGGACAGGGACAGTGCATTTGTGCCTGTACCAAATGAAAAATTTTTAGAGTATGCAGTTTCCTGTGACTACGGCACTGTAAATCCAGCCTCATTTGGTCTATGGGGCAGAATAGGGGAAGTATGGTACAGGATTAATGAGTACTACTTTAACTCTCGTACTGAGGGATACCAGAAAACTGACGAGGAACATTATAGTTCTTTAGAAGAATTAATTGGCGACAGAAAGGTTATGGGAGTGGCTGTTGACCCTTCGGCTGCCAGCTTTATACAGACTATTCGCCGTCACAATAAATATAATGTTATTCCTGCAAAGAACAATGTTCTGGACGGAATACGCCTTGTCAGTACAGCACTGAAAAACGGGGATATAAAAATCTGTGACACCTGTAAAGACAGTATTAGAGAATTTTCCCTTTACCGCTGGGAGGAAAAGGGTGGTACGGATTGTCCCGTTAAGGAAAACGACCATGCAATGGACGACATCAGATATTTTGTTACAACAATTTTAAACGGTAGTGCAGGCTTTGTTGCTATTGCTACCAAGAGATAGGAGATTTATGGGTATATTTAATAGAAAACCAAAGGTAAATAAAACTCTTATTCAGTCAGCGCCAAAGGAGATTTATAGGGGACATCCCTTTTCTCTGATTAATTCTTACAAGCCCCTTACAAATGTGGAATTGGATTTATATTCATCCCTTAGGGAGGCTATTCCCATTGTGGATTCTGCAATATGCAAGCTGGACAGGCTTTTGGGTACATTTACAGTTGAATGTGAAAAAAGGTCTACGCAAAATCTTGTCAGCAATTTTATGGATAATGTAAATGTTTGTTCAGGAAACACGGGTATAGGTACATTCATTTCAAATTACTTTCAGCAGTTGCTTACCTATGGGGAGGCAGTTGGTGAGATTGTTATTGACAAAAATTGCAGTGAGATTTCTGCACTATACAATGCGAATTTAAAGGATATTACCCTTGTTCCAAAGGACAATCCTTTACAACTGATTGCCTACAAAAACGATGGAACCTATACAGAGGAACTGCCATATCAAAATTTGATTCTTTCCTCAATGCTTAATCCGGAACCCGGAAGATGCAGGGGTACTTCAATTCTTAAGGGACTGCCGTTTGTAAGCGGTATTTTGCTGAAGATTTACAACTCTATTGGTCAGAATTTTGACAGAGTGGGAAATTTACGATTTGCAGTTACCTACAAGCCTGACAGCAACTCCGGTTCTGGAGCCTACACAAGGGACAATGCCCAGCAAATTGCAAACGAATGGTCAAGGGTTATGCGTGACAACCATACCACCCGTGACTTTGTATCTGTGGGCGATGTATCTATCAAGACAATCGGTGCAGATAATCAGGTTTTGGAATGCGATATTCCTATTAGGCGTATTACGGAGCAAATCGTTTCCAAACTATCCGTACCACCATTTTTGCTTGGGTTAAGTTGGAGTACCACTGAAAGAATGAGCAGTCAGCAGGCTGACATTCTGACCAGTGAACTGGAATATTACAGGGAGCTTTTAAATCCGGTAATTCACAAAATTATAAAAATGTTTCTTAACCTAAAGGGAATTGATGAACACATTATAATTAGGTGGAATCACATTAATTTACAGGACGAACTTGACCTTTCAGAGGCAAGACTCAACAGAGCAAACGCCCTTAAACTTGAAAAAGAAATTGAAAGGGAATATGGAGTTGTTGAAGGAGATAACGGAGAAATTGTGGAGGTGAAATCTTGAAAAACGGTTTGGTAATTAAATCCCATGAAAATGAGGAGGATTTAAAGCTCATTAACCAGTACACAAGAAAGGATTTATCTATTGATGAGGTTTACACCTTTTCTGTAGTGCTGTGTGACAATGACATTGACAGGGATTTTGAAAGGTTTACTGTTGAGAGCTTATTTTCCTTACAAGAATTATTCGTGGGCAAGACAGGAATTGTTGACCACAATCCAAAGGCTGAAAATCAGTTGGCTAGAATTTTTAAGACAGAGGTTCAGGCTGTCGAGGGAAAATTCACTTCATCAGGCGACCAATATTTTCGCCTTACGGCAGGTGCATACATACCTGTTAACGACAATACTAAAAATCTTATTGATAAGATTGAAACCGGTATTCTAAAGGAAATAAGTGTTGGGTGTGCTGTGAAAAGTACAATTTGTTCAATCTGCGGTAATGATATAAATTCCTCCGGCTGTAATCATCACAGGGGGGAAAGCTACGGCGGCGAACTATGCGTAGGTGAACTAACTGAACCTACTGACGCTTATGAATGGAGTTTTGTTGCTGTACCTGCACAGGTGAATGCAGGTGTTATTAAGAATTTCAAAAAAGGAGAAATATCTATGGAAAAAATTATTTCCTGCCTTAAATCTGAGGGGGACTTTACCCTTACTAAGGGTGATAAGGCAAAACTGCTTTCTTACATAGAAAGTCTTGAAAGGGAGGCAGAAGAGGGCAAGGCCTACAGGAAGAGTCTTATGGATGATGTAAAAAGATTTGCTCTTCTTTCAAAATGTGGAATTAAGGCGGACACTATGGAGACTATTGTAAAGGCGCTGCCTATAAGTCAGCTTAGGGAACTCAAGGATGTTTACGAAAAGCAGGCTTCAAAGGAATTTCCAATTAAACCCCAGACCTATGTGGAAAGAAAAACTACAGAGGGTAATAATAATCAATTTACTATTTAATTTAGGAGGATTATATGAATATTAATTTTAACGGTTATAACGAGAACATTGTGACAATGCTTTCAGACGAAACTTTAACAGACAGTGACTCAGGCGTTGTGGTAACAATTAAAGAGGACGGTACAGCAAGCAAGGCATCTTCCGGCGACGCTATTTTAGGCGTGGCTGTGGCTGTAAGAGATGGTTATGTATCTGTTCAGACAACGGGCTTTGTAAAGGTAAGCACTGAAACAAAAATTGCCTGCGGACTTAAAACCTTGGCTTCCAACGGCAAGGGCGGTGTGGCTGTAAATTCTTCAGGCAGACAAATTTTTGTTATTGAAAGCGATGACAGTCACGCAGGAATTTTACTTTAATTATTAGGAGGATTTTTTAATGAGTAACTATGAAAATATTACACTTGAAAAGGGTATGTATGGTGTAAAGAACAAGTCATTTACCCAGGTACTTGAAAGCCTTGATCCATCAGAAAATTACAAGGGTACTTCCCTGGAGGGGCTTGACGCTTTTTCAAGACAACTAAAGCGCTTTGATATTAAGGTTTCCGGCAAGGGTTCCGACACAGTGGACAAGTTTTTTGCAACAAGCTCATCAGCAGCCCTTTTCCCTGAATACATAAGCAGGGCTGTTGCGCAGGGTATAGAACAGGCTGATGTATTGTCCGATATTGTGGCAACTACTACTATGATTGATGGTATGGACTATCGCTCAATTACCTCAAATCCGAGCGAGGACGACAAGTCACTAAAGGTTGTAATGGAGGGCGCCACTATTCCCCAGACAACTGTAAGAACACAGGATAATCTTGTTAAGCTCCACAAGCGTGGCAGAATGTTGGTTTCCTCTTACGAGGCCCTTCGTTTTCAGCGACTTGACCTTTTCACTGTAACACTAAAACAGATTGGCGCATATATTGCAAGGGCGCAGCTTAAAGACGCTGTTGATGTACTTATTAACGGCGACGGTAACAGTAATCCTGCTGCTACAATTAATACAGGAGAAAATGACAGCATTACATATGACGACCTTATTACTCTTTGGTCAGGAATTGCTCCGTATGAGCTTAACACAATTATTGCCCCCACCGCTTCTATGAGCAAGCTCCTTTCTATAAGCGAAATGAAGGACGCAGCAGCGGGACTTAACTTCCAGAGTACAGGTAAAATGATTACACCAATGGGTGCAAATGTTATACATACTCCGGAAATTTCAGGTGATTACATTATTGGTCTTGACAAGAACTGCGCTCTGGAAATGGTTAAGGCAGGTGAGGTTCAGACAGAATATGATAAGCTGATTGACCGTCAGCTCGAGAGGGCCGCTATTACCTGTACTGCCGGATTTGCAAAAATCTTTACTGACGCCGGCAAGGTTCTTTCTTATTAATATAACGAGGTGATTAGTTGAACATAAATCAGATTTGCGAAAGATTTACCCTGCTTACAGGAATCAGTGAAGATGAACTGTCAAAGTGGATGCCCCTGATTTATGATGCCGAGAAATATGTAAAAAGCATTCTCAAAGATGATGTTGATGAACAGCGCCATAATGTGGTGCTGTCATCAGCAGTGGGTACATATGCTTACTACAAGTGGTGTATGTACTGTAACGGAAACAACAGCTCTTCCTTTAAAGCAGGAGATTTGACAATTTCAGAAGATAACTCCTATATATCCTTGGAAAGGGCTGAAAACCTTTGGAAAGAGTGCAAAAAAGAAATTGCTCCCCTTACTGTATGTGACAGCTTTTTCTTTAAGGGAGTGGTTGTGTGAATATGGTTTCCAAGGTTTCCGCATCCTTTGACAAGTACGGCAGTAATGTAGAAATAATAAACGGTGAAAATACCTTTATGACAAAGGGAATTTTACAGAATATGAGTTACAGAAACAGTAACTACTACGAGAAAGACTGCAAGGATATTTCTTCTACAGGTGATATGCGGTATATGCTTATGACAAAGGCGGATGCTGTAATTGGTGAAAAGGATATTATTCGTTTTGAGGACAGGCTTTACAGGGTTCTTGTGTGGCAAAAATACATTGTAAAGAATAGCTGTATATATAAGTGGGCAATACTTAAGCTATACCACCCTGAACAGGAGGACGATTTTAGTGCTTAGTCAAAGAACAGAGGAACTGATAAAAAGGATAAAAAAGAATGAAAATCTTAATGACATAAGGTTTATAAGGGCGTACAGCGGCAGAGCCGGTGACTATCCTGTAAAATCCGGTCTTGTCACCGTTGCCGAGGGAAAGGAGGACGAAACCTTTTTTGCCGGAGGGTACAGCGGAAACGGTGAAAGAGGTGAAAGACTTTATACAAGCCTTATTCTTAATATTTACTGTCCCTGCCAAAGCGGCGGGGACGGTATTACAACCATTGTGAACCACATTAGGGACAGCCTTAGCACAGCCGATATCAGGCGTATTGTGGACAGGGTTAAGGTGTCGGAAATAAAGTTTAGCAAAAACTATGAGGCTCTTTACAGAACTATGGAAATCAACTTGGATTTTGTAAGAAAGGAGTGCATGGTTTGACAGATAATAAAACAGAGGTTAT
>CANROX010000039.1 GCA_947632335.1 uncultured Clostridia bacterium | reverse complement strand
TTACAGAACTATGGAAATCAACTTGGATTTTGTAAGAAAGGAGTGCATGGTTTGACAGATAATAAAACAGAGGTTATTAAAAAAATATCAACTGATACTAATGATGACATATGCCAAACTACACCTTTGATGAAAAATACCGTAATTACCATTGACGGAAATCCTGTAGGGGGAATTGTTGATTTTAACACCTCTTTAGACACTACGGAAAATGGTATTTTTGAATATCTTTCTCATACTCCCTATAGTGTAGTGTCCAGTGAAACAAAGCACAAAATTACACTGAAGATGATTGGCAATAATGAAGATTATGGAAGTGTTTCAAAATACAGCAGTCCATTTAATCTTGAAATATACGATGTATCAAAGGAATACAAAATCAGCTACAAAGGGTGTACTGTTCTTTCAGAAAGTTATTATATCAGTGACAGAGCGTTATACAGAAACCTTGTTGTAGGCTGTGGAGAAAGGGTGATTGAGTGTGAGTGACAGTATTAATGCAACCAGTTTAAACAGTCTTGAATACTATGCTTTTGCAGACAGTCTTGCCGACAGCAAAGATGTTGAAAGTGTTTCTGAAATTATCAGACAGGATATGCGGCGGTACAGCAGGAATTTAAAACAAAGGCAGGGCACAGTATGACGGCTACAATGAGGTTTAGAAATTTAAGCTGGAGGTTTAATCCCCATACTGTAAAAATAACATCAAAAAAGGATATTGTAGAAAACCATATTCCCCTTGGGGACAATGTTATCCAAAGTTTTGGCAGGTCATCAAGAGTTATTACAGGTGAGGGCTGTCTTTATGGTGCAGACTGTTTCAGCCAGTACCGGGATTTATGGAAGTTATACAGGGAAAACAAGATTGGAGTATTATCATTGCCGGAATTTCTGGTAGTAAATGCCCATTTTACTTCGCTCCAGATTATTGGAGAGCCTACAGATAATCTTATTAAGTACATATTTACTTTTACTGAAATTATTGAAAGGGATAGGGAAAAATCCCCTGTGACGGAGCATACCGCTGACGGAAAAGAAAACCTTTGGGATATTGGATACAAATATAATATTTCTGTTGAAGAATTATTATCCCTTAATACGACAATAAAGCACCCCTTTGCCATAGAAAAAGGATTTAAGGTGAAGTTATGCTGAAAGTAGGAATTTATACCGGAGAGGGACAACTTATAAGGGAGGCTAAGCCTTTATCTATAAGAATGAACCTAAGTATTAACATACCAGCTCACAGCGCTGTAATCATTATTCCTTACGAGAATTATAATATTGACGGCTCTATAGTTAAAATTTATGATGATAAAAGTCTTATATTTAAAGGTACTATTGATGAAGAACAGAGGATATTCAGCAGTAAGGGAATGTTTATAAAGCTGATTATCCGTTCAATGATGGGTCTGCTTTTGGATAACGAAATTGAACCGGTGGTAATTAGCAGGGGTACACAGAACTTTCTTGGAGAAAAATATCTTAGACCCTTGGGAATAGATTACATAGGAGGAGAAAATGTTATGGACTCTGTATTTAGCGGTGAACTTGGAACTACGATATACCAGGTGATGGAGAGTTATTCCGGCAGGGTTTTTGGTACAAAACCTTATGTTTCTCCCTCGGGAGAATTTTCATTTAAGGGATGCCATAACAAGGGTGAAATTGTCTTTTCAAACAATGATATTATGCAGGAGTGCAGGGTGCTTAAATATGACTCCTTTACCCAACACAGAAAACCTTGTGAACAAATTACAGAGGTACGATATATGATGGAAACCCATGGATATAGGTACAGACTGATTAATCCCGAAACAAAAAACTCCTCCGTAGAAAGAATAAGATACCTGGACTGCCGGCTTACAAGTAAAGACTCTGTATATGACGGGGAGGAAATTATAAACAACTCCAACAAAGAAAGTTTGTCCCTTAGTATAAGCTGTCCCTATTTTCTGACGGATTGTCTTGGATATAAGGCAAGGCTGGACTTTGAAGATGTTTTGGATAAGGATTTTATTGTAACAGAGCTTTCCTGCAGTCTGACCTCAAAGGGGGAGAGTACAACTGTACTGCTGGAAAGAGTGCTTAGAAAGGAAGATTATTATGTGGCTGACTAATTATATTGCAAGGGAAAGGATAAAAAATCCTGTTGACGGAAATGTGGCTGCCAGTTCATCGGCTGCAGCTAATATACAGGGAGCTAGCCAGTACAATAACACCAAAATTGTTGTTCCCTATGGTATAGCATACAACCCTCCTTTAGGGGAAACCGGGGTAATACTTCCCCTTGAGAATATGAATACCCTAATTGGAGTTTACAGCAATACAGATGTGGACCTTGAGCCGGGCGAAATTATGCTTTTCAGCCAGGGAGGGGCTAAAATATTATTAAAAAATAACGGCAATGTGGAAATTAACGGAAAGGTGATTTAATGAGAGATGTAAAGCTGGAAAATGGGGGTATCGTCTTTGACAGTACTCTTAAAAGTGAGAAAACAGTAGAGGGGATTGATGCCGTACTACAGAGGATAGAGATTGCACTTTCCGTAGACAAAGGGGACTTTCCTTATAACAGAGAAATGGGGGTTTATATTCCAAATCTTGACCTTACACAGGAAAGGGATATACTCAACCTTGAAATGTACATAAATGAGGCAATTTACAACATCTATGAATGCAGTTGCAAGGTGTTGTCCGTTAATTCAGAAAAAAATACTGTCAAACTAATAATTACAGCCAATGGCGAAACATATGAGAAAGAGGTGAAACTTGGTGGAAAGCTATAATGAAATATTAACCGGTATGGAAAATGCCTATAAGGATACTACAGGCTATAAGCCGGACGAAAACTCTGACACAGGAATAAGAATGAGGGTGCTTGCAGGTGAGGTCTTTAATTTAACCAGCCAGTTGGAGTGGCTGAAAAAACAGATGTTTCCAACAACGGCAGAGGGTATTTATCTGGACTATCACGCAGAGGAAAGAGGCATTACCAGGAAATCTGCGGTTAAGGCAACGGGATATGTTACCTTTGCCATGGCATATGTCATTACAGAGGATGTTATTATTCCCAAAGGTACTGTTGTTGCAACTGATGATGATGTACCCCTTAGATTTATCAGCACCCAGGAACGTATGATTAGGGCAGGGACTGTAAATGTTGTTGTACCCGTTGAGGCTGAAAAGGGCGGTAAGGAATATAATGTTGCCACAGGAAAAATTGTATGTGCTGTTACTGCTGTTCAAAATATTATACAGATAATCAACCTTTCTCCTATGACGGGAGGGGCAGATGTAGAAAGTGACGACCGACTTAGAAACAGAATACTATACCTGCACTACCACCATAACAACAGTACAAATACTGCCTTTTATAAAAATCTTGCGGAAAGCGTGGAGGGAGTTTACTCCGCCGGTGTTATTCCAAAAAACAGGGGTGTTGGTACGGTGGATGTTTATATAAGCCGTCACGGTGAGGACGCCGGCACACTGCTCATTAATTCTGTCCAGGAACTGCTCACAAAGGAAAGAGAAGTCAATGTTAATGTGCAGGTAAGGACAGCTACCAAATCCAGTGCCAATATTCATCTTTACCTTGATGTTGAGGAGAAGTATGACTTTGAAGAAGTTAAACGGGATGTTGAGGTTATGGCAACAGACTATGTTAATTCTCTGGGTGTGGGAAATCCTTTTTACCTTTCAAAACTGGGAGTACTTATTCAGCAGGTTCAGGGAGTAAAGGGTTTTATATACGATATGGACGATAGTTATGATTTGCTTGTTTCCAAAAAAATGTATCCTGCTATGGGTTCAATTACCATAGAAAGGAGAGTGGAAACTTGACAATAGAAAACCGTCTGAAAAATCTTTTATCAAAGTTTAAGGTGTATGATACAGACAATTTGTTTATTAAGGGAGAAATAAGTGCATACAGCTATGGGCTAAACCTTGTACTTAAGGGTCTTGAACTACTGGAAAGAGAGGCATTTATACACACAGCCCAAGATTTTGGCATTACAGAAAAGGAGCATTACTACGACAGGGCTGAAGAGGGTCTTACGCTGGATGAAAGAAAAAAACGACTGATTAAGATGATGACCATTGGCGAAAGCGATTTTACAAAGTCTGCACTTATAAGTTTTTTGGATACATATCCTGCTGCGTTTACAATACAAGAAAATCCTTTTACCCAGGAAATTAATATTATTGCGGAAAACAGCGACTGGGTCAATAAAAATATTGATTTTTTAAATGTAAGTATAGGAAAATTTATGCCTGCCCATCTTAACTTTGTGCTGACTGTAAACAGTTAAAATTTTATTTAAAAAGGGTATGTTCGATGAACATACCCTTTGTGTTATATAATTCTAAAAAAGAAAAAATTGCAAAATTATAAAATATAAACTATAATGATGAAAAGAGGTGATTTTATGGCACTTGACGCATTCCTTACAGGCTCATATCCTAAGGAAGAAATTATAAGACAGGCTATTGAGGACATACTTCCCGAAGAAGATTACTTTATTACTATTTCGGGGAAAAAACCTTTCTCGGCTGACTACAGTCTAAAAGTAGCTACAATAGAAAGAAGCGATATGTCACATTCTTTGGTGGAACTTGCTTTTCAATATATTGCAAAAGTTCTTACAGCCTGTTACTGTAATGATGAAAATGTAAATCCCATTGAAAATTCTCCTGCCCATAAAAGCATTTCCAATTTAAAATGGAGGTTAAGCTCCGAATATTACGGCGAGCTCAAACAAAGGTTTGACTATGCGGAGATGCGTATTCTGGAATACATAGACAACGGCAGTGATTCTACACAAAACATTATTCAGCACTGCTGGTTTCTTGCAAAACTTGATGTATGCTACAGAAAGGGTGCAGTACCCTCTGATGTGGCACAATTCTTTATTCCTGCAGGTGAAGATGAGGTAAGAGAAATAAAGGGTCTGGCAGTGTTATTTAAAAGGAATTTTCTGCCGGATGTTTTGACCTCCACAAGCAAAATAATTTTTAACCCCCACTTTGGTTTTGGAGAAAGTCTTATGGGAGAAAGCAACTGCCATATGATAATTGACAGAACAATAATAGACCTGCGGGCAGATTTTTCCTATGAATATCCCGCCTACAGAATTGCAAAGTCATTGGGGTACTATATGATGACGCTTATCAATCAGGAATTTGACCAAAGGGAATGTGACTGGGAAATTGACAACCTTGTTTTCTACTCCGGACGATACGGTGAAACTGAAATTCTAAGTGTTGACGAAATAGGTCAGGATAATATTAACCGCACCTTAGATAAGATTATTCTTGCAACAGAGGCAAAATATAAGTATAAGAGTAGCGGGGAATTTAAAAAAAATAATAGGGAACATTCTCCTGTACCGCAAAATCACAATAGGGGCAAAGGGGAAGTTTTTCTTGAACAGTACGGCAGGGAAGAAAAGGATTATAACGACGGTTATAATCAGGTTGTGCACAAGAAACATCATATTTTCCGAAACATTATGATTTTCATTATTATAGTTTCCCTGCTTATAGTTGCATTTGGGTATATAAAGGACTGGTATGTAGGAAATTTCGGTGAGGACTTTATGATTGACCATATTATTAAAAATATTTTCGGATAAAAAAAGGACTGTAAAAACAGTCCTTTTTGTTACATACTGAAGTAAACATTATCAATATTTGCAACGGGTGTTCCAAAGCTGTGATAGTAACAGTTTCTGAAGTATTTAATGTTTGGTATTTTGCCGCCGTTCATAACATCTTTAACTACATTCATAACAGAATTTTTTTGCCATTCTGATACAGAGTTTAGGGTATAGGCAGTTTCAAAAATGTTATAACTTGTGAGCATAGAGGCAAGTGACATATGACTGTACTGGCTCTGCCAAAGGTTGATTGTAGCAGAGCATACATAAAGCTGGCACATATAGCTTGTTGAACCCGCTTCCCTGTATAGACTTCTTGCAAGAATATCCTGTTCATAAGGGGAAAGGTTAATTACGGGTGTAACCGTTACAGTACACTTGTCCGTAATTTTCTTGTTGTCCTTTGAGATTGCATAAATTGTAGCCTTGCCTACTGAAAATGTTGTAATATTGCCCTTGCTGTCCACCGCAGCAACTTTTGGATTGCTTGATTTCCATTTCAGAGCCCTGTTGTTTGCGTTGCTTGGTTTAACTTTTGCCCCAATGCGGCAAGTCTTACCGATGGTAACGGAAACTGAAGATTTATTCATTTTTACCTTTTTAACAGGCTGTGTGACCTTAACTGCACACTTGGCATACTTTTTACTTCCGTCAGTTGACTTAGCGTAAATATTTGCCTTACCCTTACTTTTTGCAGTTACAACGCCCTTTGAGTTGACATAAGCAACCTTTTTCTTAGTTGTTACCCACTTTATTTTCTTATTGTTTGCATATTTTGGCAATACCGTGGCACTAAGTATTTTTTTGTTTCCCCTTTTAAGTGTAATTTTTTTGTGGTTAAGTTTAATTTTTTGTACGGGTTGTTTTACTGTTATTCTACACTGGGCCTGTTTCATACTTCCGTCAGTAGATTTAACATAGATATTAACAGTACCCTTTCTTCTTGCCGTAACAACGCCCCTTGAGTTTACTATGGCAACCCTTGTGTTGCCGGAAATCCATTTTTTATCTTTGTTAAAAGCGTTATTGGGTGTAACTGTGGCATAAAGAGATTTGGTATTGCCTACAGGTACAACGACACTTTTTGTTCTAACTGAAATATTATCAACAAACATTTGACTTTTAATGTTGTTTTCCTCTGCAAATTTGTGTGCGTAGGAATCCTGAAAACATTGAATTGTTAAATCCTCACTGTTTTCAAAGGTATCCTCATCAATGCTTTCTACACTTTCCGGAATTTTTATTGTATCCATTTCGGTACATTCATCAAATGCACCGCCGGAGATTGCTGTTACAGTTTTGCCTGCCAGTTTTGTTGGAATAGTTACCTCTTCTTTGTTTTCCAAACATTCAATAATATTTGCTGTACCGTCTTCCATGATATTATATGAAAAATTTTCGCTTGTTTCTGCATTAACGGTATTTACAGCAAAGATTGATGCAATAACTAATGTTGACAGCATAAAAACTGTGGAAATAGTTCTTTTAATCATGTTTGACCTCCATTAAATTTTTTGCGTGCAAGGATTTGTTTGTGACATTTATGTAATAACTTTAATGTGCATTTTGCACATATGGTGTGCCACACACAAGAACGCGTTTCACGCAACGGTGGTATTATAGACGCCTAAAACCTGGAAAGTCAAGCCGGAAAGCCATTTTTAACCCTTTTGGAAAATGTCAAAAACATTATTTTTTTAAAGAATTATAAGGTTTTCTTATCAGTTGCCCACAAGATATTGTGTTTTGCTTTAAAATATATTGTGCAAACCTTACATAAAAGGTTACAAATTACAAATTGTAACTAATATATTCTTTAAAAGAATTATAGTTAAGATAAGTACAATAAATGGTACACCTTATTGTGTTTTAATTCAAAAAAAGAAGAAAAGTGTTATAAAATTATCAAAGATTTCTAATAATAAAAGTATGTGCAGAAATTGCTTTGAGAAAATTTGGTGATATGCACAAAATAAAAGTCCTTTCTATATATATAGAAAAGTAAAGGGAAATGTCAGAAGTTTTTTCATATATTAAAAAGGAATATGTAGTGTCTTGTATAAAATTATTACAGTATATCACACTAAATGTTGTATGAGCATTAAGTTTATTATTTTTTAATTTTTGCATATAAATGTTTTTTTAACCTGTTTAGTTTAATAAATATTAAAAAAATAAGAATAATAAGGTTTTTTATATTAGAAAAGTATACTATTTATTTTGACTTTATTAATTAAATTTTGTACGGAACATTAATATTTTCAAAAACAGAGTTTTTTTAATTGTACTTTCTTGTTTTTTGTTTTTAAAGTAGTATAATAACTATGGTAAGGGAAATAGAATAAATAATTAAAGAATGGTGGAGTGAACAATGACTAACTTTGAACAGTGGGAAGGCTTTAAAGGCCGTCTTTGGAAAGAAGAAATCAACACAAGAGATTTTATTCAGAAGAACTATAAACCCTATGAGGGAGATTCCTCTTTCCTTGAAGGACCGACAGAGGCCACAAACATTCTTTGGGGAAAGCTCCAGGAACTCCAGAAAGAGGAGCGTGCCAAGGGTGGCATACTTGATATGGAAACAGAGGTTGTTTCCACCCTTACAGCATACGGCCCCGGATATATTGACGAAGAAACTAAAGACCTTGAAAAAATTGTTGGTCTACAGACAGACAAGCCTCTTAAAAGAGCTTTTATGCCTTTTGGCGGCATAAGAATGGCTATTTCTGCCTGTGAAACAAATGGTTACAAGCCCAACCCTAAATTTGAAAAGATTTTTACAGAATACTCCCGTACACATAATCAGGGCGTATTTGATGCATATACACCGGAAATGAAAAAGCTCCGTCATAATAAGATTGTTACAGGTCTGCCCGATACCTATGGCAGAGGCCGTATTGTAGGGGACTACAGAAGAGTTGCCCTCTACGGTATTGATTACCTCATTAAAAAGAAAAATGAGGACCTTATTAATTGTGGCGACGGAACAATGACAGATGATGTTATCCGTACCAGGGAAGAGGTTGCCCTTCAAATTCGTGCTCTTTACGATATGAAGAAAATGGCGTCTACCTATGGATTTGATATTTCCGGACCAGCTAAGAATGCTAAAGAAGCCTGTCAGTGGCTTTACTTTGGTTATCTTGCAGCAATTAAGACACAAAACGGTGCTGCAATGAGTGTAGGCAGAATTTCAACATTTCTGGACATTTACATTCAGCGTGACCTTGAAAAGGGTATTATTACTGAGTCAGAGGCTCAGGAACTTATTGACCATATGGTTATGAAGTTTAGAATGGTTAAGTTTGCGCGTATTCCCTCATACAATCAGTTATTCTCCGGTGACCCTGTATGGGCAACCCTTGAAGTTGGAGGAATTGGGGTAGACGGCCGTTCAATGGTAACAAAGACCTGTTACAGATTTCTCCACACACTTGAAAATATGGGACCCTCTCCTGAACCTAACCTTACAGTTCTATATTCTTCAGCACTTCCCGAAAACTTTAAGAAGTATGCTGCGGAAATTTCTATCCGTACAAGCTCTGTGCAGTACGAAAATGATGATGTTATGAAGCCTGTATGGGGCGACGACTATTCAATTTGCTGTTGTGTATCTGCCACACAGACAGGTAAGGAAATGCAGTTCTTCGGCGCTCGTGCAAACCTTGCAAAGTGTCTATTATATGCAATCAACGGCGGTGTTGATGTTGTTACCCGTGAACAGGTTGGCCCTCCATACAGACCGATTACAAGTGAATATCTTGATTACGGTGAGGTTATCTCCAAGTTTGAAAATATGATGGACTGGTTAGCAGGCGCATATGTAAATACACTCAACCTTATCCAGTATATGCACGATAAATACTATTACGAGGCAGCCGAAATGGCCCTTATTGATACCGATGTAAGGAGAACATTTGCAACGGGTATTGCAGGTTTCTCTCATGTTGTGGACTCTCTTAGCGCTATTAAGTACGCCAAAGTTAAGGTTATTCGTGACCAGGACGGAATTGCTGTAGACTACGAAACAACCGGAGATTTCCCAAGATACGGCAACGATGACGACAGAGCCGACGATATTGCAGTTTGGCTCCTTAAAACATTCCTTGACAAAATTAAGAGGCATCATACTTACCGTAATTCTGAACCTACAACATCTATTCTTACAATTACATCAAATGTTGTTTACGGCAAGGCTACAGGCAATATGCCTAACGGCAGACGGGCCGGTGAACCTCTTTCACCGGGTGCTAATCCGTCTTACAATGCAGAGCAGAACGGTCTTCTTGCATCCCTTAACTCTGTTGCAAAGCTCCCTTACTGCTGGGCCCTTGACGGTATTTCAAATACACAGACAATTAACCCTGACGCTTTGGGTCATACAGAGGCTGAACAGACAAAGAATCTTGTGCAGGTTATGGACGGTTACTTTGACCAGGGGGCTCATCATCTTAATGTTAATGTGTTTGGCAAGGACAAACTTATTGACGCTATGGAACACCCGGAAAAGGAAGAATATGCAAACTTTACAATCCGTGTTTCAGGTTATGCCGTTAAATTTATTGATTTAACAAAGGAACAGCAGATGGATGTAATCTCTCGTACTTGTCACGCCACAATGTGATGTGTTAAAATCTTAATTAAGAATTTATTATCCGTATTATATTCTTTAACAGAATTATAATGCGGATAAATCTTTAATAAAATATTTGAAGGTAAAGTTTATGGAAAATATTACGGGAATAGTAAACAATATTGAAACCTTTGGATTGGTTGACGGGCCTGGAGTAAGATTTGTGGCCTTTTTGCAGGGGTGTAATATGAGGTGTAAGTATTGCCATAACCCTGAAACCTGGGACAAAAACAGGGGGAAAGAGTGGACGGCAGAGGATTTGTTTAACAGGGCCTACCGTTACAAGGGATACTGGGGCAAGGACGGAGGAATTACCATAAGCGGCGGAGAGCCTTTGCTCCAAATAGAATTTGTAACAGAGGTATTCCGTCTTGCAAAGGAAAAGGGTGTGCATACAACCCTCGACACCTCCGGTCAGCCTTTTAAAAATGACCCTGCATTTCTAAATAAATTTAATGAGCTTTTAAAATATACCGACCTTGTAATGCTTGACCTCAAAGAAATAGAAACAGATAAACACAAGTCACTGACAGGTTTTTACAATGAAAATATACTGGAAATGGCAAAGTATCTGTCAGAAAAAAATATTAAAATGTGGATTAGACATGTGCTTGTGCCAGACCATACTGATGACCAGGCAGGTCTTATTAAGTTAAATAAGTTTATAAAATCCCTAAAGACTGTTGACAGGGTGGAAATTCTTCCATACCACACCTTGGGAATTGTAAAGTGGGCGGAGGAAAAACTTGATTACCCTCTTGAGGGTGTGCCTGTTCCCACAGATGAACAGATAAAGAGAGCAGAGGAACTGTTGGAAATTAAGAATTAAAAAAGTATGTTTTATAAAATAAAGGCAGAGATTATCAATAATCTCTGCCTTAATATTTTAATTACTGTTAATTATCCTTACAGGTTTTGTAGTGAACATGGAGCATTTCGTGTGCATGGTCCTTGAGAACACCATTAGTATACAAATCAAGAACCACAGGGTTTTCGTTAGAACGCTTAACCATTGAGGATTTATCCGATGTATAAAGACCCTTTACTCTCTGACGCTTGCCCTCAATATAGGAGAAGGGTTGACCTGCGCCGCCGACACAACCCATGGGGCACGCCATAACTTCCACAAAATCAAAGTGTTCTTCTCCGCTCTTAATCTTTTCAATCAGCTTATCAGCGTTGCCAAGGCCTGACACTACACCAATCCTAAGGGCTGTATCCCCAAGTGTAATATATGCGGATTTAACGCCCTCAATACCCCTTACACCGCAGTACTCAATTTCCTTTAATGCATATGTAGTATTGTCTGCAACTCTCCGGAGTGCCGCTTCCGCAACACCGCCTGTTACGCCGAAAATTCTGCCTGCACCTGAAGAAATACTAAAGGGCATATCCGGGGCAGAGGGTTCAATTTCGTTAAATTGAATACCAAGCTCTGTAATCATATCGGCGAGCTCCTGTGTTGTAATGACATAGTCAATATCAGGAATACCGTTGGTTTTAAATTCCTCCCTTGCCGCCTCGTATTTTTTGGCTGTGCAAGGCATAACAGCAACGGAAACCGTCTTTTGATTAGATTGCTTATCAGCCTCTTTGTAGTAATCCTTAATTACTGCGCCAAACATTTGCATTGGAGATTTACAGGTTGAAACATACTTCATAAGGTCAGGGTGTTTTGTTTCAACAAATCTGACCCAACCCGGACAGCAGGATGTGAAGAGGGGCATTTCAGTATCTCCTCTTTCCAGCTTTTCAAGAAGCTCTTTAGACTCCTCCATAATTGTAAGGTCGGCTGCAAAGGAAGTATCAAAAACTGTGTCAAAACCGCACATTCTAAGGGCGGTAAAGATTTTTCCAATGGAATTTTCCCCCGGTTCTAAACCGAAGATTTCACCAAGGGCAACTCTTACAGCAGGGGCAACCTGAACAACGGTTCTTACGTTTTGGTCATAAAGGGCTTTCCAAACATTCTTTGTATCCTTTTTGATTGTTATGGCGGCAGTTGGGCATACAGCGGCACACTGTCCGCAGTTTACACAGTCCGTTTCAGCAATATCGTTGCCGAATGCAGGGGTAACTACCATATTGGAACCACGGTGTGCAAAATCAATAGCGCCAACATGCTGAACTTCATTACACATTCTTACACAGTCACCGCAGAGAATACATTTTCCCGGGTCACGAACGATTGCGTGGGAAGAATGGTCGATTGGCATAACAGGACGCGTATCTTTAAAGCGAACATGTGTCAGACCAAAACGGGACGCAAGCATCTGAAGTCTGCATTTGCCGTTCTTATCACAGGTTGTGCAGTCACGACAATGGGAAGAAAGAAGGAGCTCCAGTATCATCTTTCTGTAGTCATGCAGTTTTGATGTATTTGTTCTTATAACCATTTTATCTTCGGGAAGAGTTGAACAGGCTGCCATAACCCGGCCCCTTTCGTCCTCAACCACACACATACGGCAAGCGCCGTAAATTGATAAATCAGAGTAATAACAGAAGGTAGGAACATGAATACCAGCCTTGCGTATTACCTGAAGAATATTTCTTTCGTCGGTAAACTCAACTCGGATACCGTCAACTATCATATATTTAGACATCTGTATGTTCCTCCTTATTCGTATGAAATAGCGCCAAATTTACAGCCTTCAATACAAGTACCGCACTTAATGCACTTGCTTGTATCAATGGAATGTGGATTTTTAACAGTACCCTCAATAGCGCCTACAGGACACATTCTTGCACATCTTGTACAACCCTTGCACTTTTCAGGGTCAATTACAAGGTTTACAAGAGCCTTGCACTGACCGGCAGGGCATTTATGGTCAACAACATGGGCAATATATTCGTCACGGAAATATTTTAGTGTAGAAATAACAGGTGAGGCGGCAGTTTTGCCTAAACCACACAGGGCGGTTTTGGAAATTGTTTCCGCAAGCTCTTCAAGCATTGAAATATGCTCAAGAGTACCTCTGCCCTCTGTAATATCGGTGAGAAGTTCAAGCATTCTCTTTGTACCCTCACGGCAGGGTACACATTTGCCACAGCTTTCGTTTTGAGTAAACTGCATAAAGAATCTTGCAACCTCTACCATACAGGTTTTGTCGTTCATAACAACAAGGCCGCCGGAACCAATCATAGCGCCAACCTTTTTAAGGCTGTCAAAATCCATATTGAGTTCAAGGTGGTTTTCTGTGGGGCTAATGCACAGACATCCGCCGCTTGGACCGCCAATCTGGACGCCCTTAAATTCGCCGCCCTTAACGCCGCCGCCTATGTCAAAAATAACCTCTCTCAATTTTGTACCCATAGGTACTTCAATAAGACCTGTATTTTCAACATTACCTGTAAGGGCAAAGGCTTTTGTACCATGGTTGTTTTCAGGTCCATACTGTTTGTACCACTTAGAGCCTTTTGTAATGATAGGCGGAACATTACAGAATGTTTCAACATTGTTTAAAACAGTGGGTTTGTTAAAAAGACCATGCTCAACAGTACGGGGAGGTTTAACCCTTGGCATACCTCTGTTGCCCTCGATGGAAGATGTAAGGGCAGAACCTTCGCCGCATACAAATGCTCCCGCTCCCTGACTGATTTTAATTTGAAAGTCAAATCCGGAGTTTAAAATATTTTTGCCCAAAAGGCCTCTCTGGTTTGCCTTTTCGATGGCAATTTTAAGTCTTGTAACAGCAAGGGGATATTCTGCACGAACATATATGTAACCGGTATGAGCGCCTGTTGCAATACCGGCAATAATCATACCCTCAAGGACTCTGTGAGGGTCGCCCTCCATCATGGAACGGTCCATAAATGCACCCGGGTCGCCCTCATCGCCGTTGCAAACTACATATTTTTCCGGCTCGGTCTGCTTTAAAACCTGCGCCCATTTCCTGCCTGTGGGGAAGCCGC
>CANROX010000038.1 GCA_947632335.1 uncultured Clostridia bacterium | reverse complement strand
ATATGAAGGTGATTTTCAATGTTTTCAAAGATATGGACTACCAAATCTACAGGGAGTTATTGGGATAATGTAAATAAGCTAAAGAAAGTGCTAAATAGCACAGATACCGTTGTAATAGGTGCAGGAGCAGGACTATCCACTTCAGCCGGATTTGTGTATACAGGAAATCGTTTTAAAAAGTATTTTTCCGATTTTGCCGCTAAGTATGGTTTTCAGGATATGTATTCCGGAGGATTTTATCCTTACTCTACCCCTGAGGAATATTGGGCATATTGGAGCAGATATATTTTTATAAACCGTTATGCGGACATTCCTAAACCTGTTTATAAAAATTTGCTTTCACTTGTAAAAAATAAGGACTACTTTGTGATAACTACTAATGTGGACCACTGCTTTCAAAAGGCGGGATTTGATAAATCTCATTTATTTTATACCCAGGGAGATTACGGTCTGTTTCAATGCTCTGAACCCTGTCATAAGAAAACCTACGATAACGAAAATATAATCCGAA
Organism: uncultured Clostridia bacterium; assembly: GCA_947632335.1. Taxonomy (GTDB): domain Bacteria; phylum Bacillota; class Clostridia; order Oscillospirales; family Acutalibacteraceae; genus Ruminococcoides. The sequence goes on along the minus strand of CANROX010000038.1, from coordinate 14,063 downwards.
AAATGGTTGAACAGCAGGAAGATATGCGTGTTCCCGAAAAACTTTTGCCTGTATGTCCCTGCTGCGGTAGGCCTATGACTATGAATCTTAGAAGTGATAACACCTTTGTAGAGGATGAAGGATGGCATATTTCAGCAAAAAGGTATAACGAATTTCTAAGTGCAAAGCAGGGGCAACAAATTTTGTTTTTAGAATTGGGAGTGGGTTACAATACACCTGCCATTATAAAATATCCGTTTTGGCGTATGACTGCACAAAACCCAAGGGCAACCTATGTCTGTATCAATGAGGGACAGGCAGTATGCCCAACGGATATTATAAATCAGTCAATTTGTATTGACGGTGATATTGGAAAGGTACTCATGGATTTGAGGTAATACATTTGAGTACAAGACTTGTTGTGGCGAATATCATTGATGAATTTGAGCGGGCAGACATCTTTTTTCATATTCTCTTACCATTAAAATTCCCCTTGGTGTATATTCTACATCAAGGGGTTCTTTTCTCTATTGTTCATTTTTTACGAACTTTATGCAATCTCGATTTTGACACAGGGCTTCTTTGCTTTCTTAAATTTTGTAACATATATAAATTCGCATCATATTATAAACTAATAATAGGGTTATATTATGCCTTAATTAAAGGAGGATTTATGGCAAATAATCAGATAGATTTAGGTGCAATTTACGGTCTTTCCGGCAATCCGACAGAAAGATTTATGGGAAACAAATCTATTGAAATGGGGGAGAGGATACCTTCTCTGGAACAAATAGCTGAAAATCAAATGAACGGACAAAACAATATGAATAACAATAATTTTACCCCTACCTCTGCAGGTAATGGTAATATTAATGATGAGGATTTTGATTTTCTTGATGATATATCCATTTTTTCCAATGGCAATACAGGTGAAAATACAAATAACACATCAGCCAATGCCGTAACCCAGAATTCAATGCTCCCTGCTACTTCGCTTTTGGGAGGCTCAAACGGAATTAACAATGCAATGGGTACTTATAATAATGATATTTTTAGTGTTAATAGTGAAAATATGCAATTATTAAATGGATTTCTCCGTACCCAAATTGGCAGATTAATTGAGGCAAACTTTATGGCCGGTGCAAACCAGATTATTTGCCTTACAGGAATATTATTGGGAGTTGGTTCTGATTTTCTATTAATTAATGAAAGAGGCACCAACAACCTTACTACCTGCGACTTTAATACCCTTAAATATGTTAGAATTTTTTACTGATTAAATTAACTCGCTTATAATAGCATTTGAAACCAGGTATCCCTTTTTGGTAAGGGATACCTTTTTGTTATCTATGGTTAAAAAACCTGCCTTTTCAAACACCTTAGCCTTGTTTATAAATGTTTCGGAAATTTTTCTCTTATATCTTTCTTCGTATTCCTTAAAAATTAATCCCCGTTTGAGTCTAAGGTTAAGCATAATAAACTCTTCTTCGTCCCCTCCTGTTCCGTCATCAACAGTCACATCTTTATAGAAATCCTCAAAGCATCTTTCATAATGAAATCTTCTGCCTTTGTAAAAAGAATATGCCGAGGGACCAATACCTATGTATTCTTCGCATTTCCAATATTTATTATTGTGCCTGCTCTCGTACCCTTTTTCAGAATAATTTGAAATTTCGTATTGATAATATCCCAATTCTTCAAGATATTCGCTTACATATTCATACTGCAGCGCCTGTTCATCATCGCCGGGTATGCCCAGGTTTTCTCTTTGTTCATAAAAAGGCGTACCCTTTTCTATTTTCAATATGTATGCTGAAATATGCTTTACGCCAAGACTTTTGCAAAAGTCCATAGAAGTCTTTAAACTTGTTTTTTCCTGTTTAGGTACACCTATTATAAGGTCAAGAGAAATGTTGTTTATACCGCTTTTTTGGGCTGATTTAACCACCCTTGCAACATCATCAATAGTATGTTTTCTTCCAAGGAATTTCATTTCACTTTCTACAGCAGACTGTAAACCTATAGAAAGTCTGTTTACACCCTTTTCTTTTAGTGCAGAAAAATCCAGTAAATTATGACTTGTAGGATTAAGTTCAAGTGAAATTTCTGCATCTTTATCAAGGACAAATTTTGTATTAACGGCATTTAAAATTTTTAAAAGTCTTTCCGTTCCTAAAACGCTTGGAGTTCCTCCCCCAAAATACACTGTATCAAGGATTATTTCATCATCTTTATATTTATCAAATCTTTTTATAACGGATTCGGTGTACCTATCCATTTCTGCATTATTTGTCTTTACACTATAGAAATCACAGTATGGACATTTATTCTTACAAAATGGAATATGTATATATAAACCTATTTTCTTCATAATTAACCTCAAAAATATTGACTATATCTTTTTATAATAGTAAAATATAAATTTGGAAATAAGTCAAGACTTTATGGAGGAATTATGAGCGATATAGTTAATGAAATTAATAAAAGGCGCACATTTGCCATTATATCCCACCCTGACGCAGGTAAGACAACACTTACTGAAAAATTACTTTTATACGGAGGGGCAATTAACCTTGCCGGTTCCGTAAAAGGAAAGAAAACCGCAAAGCACGCTGTGTCAGACTGGATGGAAATAGAAAAGCAAAGAGGTATATCCGTTACTTCCTCTGTAATGCAGTTTAAATATAAGGGATATTGCATTAATATCCTGGATACCCCGGGACATCAGGATTTTTCTGAAGACACCTACAGAACTCTTATGGCAGCCGACTGTGCGGTAATGGTTATTGACGGCAGCAAGGGTGTTGAAAATCAAACAATTAAGTTGTTTAAGGTTTGCGTTATGCGCCATATTCCTATCATTACTTTTATTAATAAGATGGATAGGGATTCCAAAAGCCCCTATGACCTTCTTGAAGATATTGAGCAGGTACTTGGTATTAACACCTGTCCCATAAACTGGCCAATAGGTTCAGGCAAAGAATTTAAGGGGGTTTATGATAGAAACAGCAAGAAAGTTTTAGCCTTTACCGCTAATAATGGACAGAAAGAAGTCCTTAAAGAAGAATTTTCCGTTGATGACCCGGAGCTTGACAGTCATCTTGCATACGGCCAAAAGGATATTCTTTTGGAAGATGTAGAGCTTTTAGACGGCGCAGGTGATGAGTTTGACCTTGAGGCCGTACGAAAGGGTGAGCTTACTCCTGTATTTTTTGGCTCTGCCCTTACAAACTTTGGTGTTGAACCATTCCTTGAAGAATTTTTAAAACTTACAACACCGCCTCTGCCAAGGGAATCCGACGACGGTATTATTGAGCCTACTAAAGATGAATTTTCGGCTTTTGTGTTTAAAATACAGGCAAATATGAATAAAAATCACAGGGATAGAATTGCGTTTATGAGGATTTGTTCCGGCAGATTTGATAAAAATATGGAAGTATATCATATGCAGGGTCAGAAGAAAATTAAACTTTCACAGCCACAGCAGATTATGGCGCAGGAAAGGGAAATTGTAGAAGAGGCATATGCAGGTGATATTATAGGTGTGTTTGACCCCGGTATCTTCTCAATTGGGGACACGGTTTGTACACCCTCACATAAATTTTCATACAAGGGTATTCCCACTTTTGCACCGGAACATTTCTGTCTTGTCCGTCAGAAAGACACAATGAAGAGAAAGCAGTTTATTAAGGGAATTAATCAGATTGCGCAGGAGGGTGCAATTCAGATTTTCCAGGAGCTTGAGGCAGGTATGGAGGAAGTAATTGTAGGAGTTGTTGGCGTACTTCAGTTCGATGTTCTCAAGTATAGACTTAACAATGAATACAATGTTGAAATTATAATGGAAAATCTTCCTTATCAGTTTATCAGGTGGATTAAAAATGACTCTGAGGTCGATGTCAAGACACTTGACCTTGCCTCTGACACAAAGAGAATTCAGGATTTAAGGGGTAATCACCTTTTGCTGTTTACTTCAAACTGGAGCATAGACTGGGCTCTTGAACACAATAAAGGTCTTGAACTACAGGAATTTGGCAACGCATAATAGGATTTATCAGTAAATTTTTTGGACTTGCAAAATTTAATACATCTCCGAATAAAATGTATTAATAATATTCGGAGGTGTTTTTTTGTTTGAATTTTTAAGCTTTTTGGGACAGTACATATTTACCTTTATACTTCATGTCTGCGGTAATGGTTCTTTTCCAAAACCCCTAAGTGAAGAAAAGGAAAAAGAATATCTTTTAAGGGCAAAGAATGGGGATATTAAAGCAAGAAATAAACTTGTTGAGCATAATCTAAGACTTGTTGCTCATATTATAAAAAAATATTACGGTGTTAATTCCGACCAAGACGATTTGGTTTCCATAGGTACAATAGGGCTTATTAAAGCGATAAACACCTTTGATATAAACAAAAAAATAAAACTTAGCAGTTATGCCTCAAGGTGTATTGAAAATGAAATTCTTATGCACTTTAGAAATCTTAAAAAGACATCACAGAATGTTTCCCTTGAGGACGCAGTAGATACGGATAAGGACGGAAATGCTTTAAGGCTTATGGATTTGCTTTCAGTTGAAGAAAATTTTGTTGATGTACTTGATAAAAAAATGAATTTACAAAAAATAGATAGGTATATTGACGAGGCGCTGACAAAGAGGGAAAAACAAATCATTTATTTAAGGTATGGTTTAGACGGAAAAAAGCCTCTTGCACAGAGGGAAGTTTCCGATATTATGGGAATTTCCCGCTCCTATGTTTCAAGGATAGAAAAAAAGGCGCTGGAAAAATTAAAGTACAAATACGATAATTCATAGATAAAAAGGAGCAGTACAAACTGCTCCTTTTATAGTATAAGATTAATTATAAAACACAACAAAAGTCCTGTTATCGTCGGAATCATAATGGACAAAAAGGTCCAGAATATGCTTTTTGTTTCCTTGTAAATGGTAAGACAGGTTGTAGAACAGGGAAAGTGCATTAAAACAATTATTATCATACAAATGGCAGTTTTAATTGTCCAACCGTTTGAAACTAATAAATTGCTTAGCTCATTAACACTGTTGTAGTCCACAATAATATTGCTGCCGCTATATGCCATAAGAATAATTGGTATTACAATTTCGTTTGCGGGAAAACCTAATAAAAGACCAATAAGTATTTCTCCGTCAAGTCCAAAAATTTTTCCTACAGGGTCAAGCACACCTACAATATGGCTTAGTATTGTTTGTTCTCCCACAGTAACATTTGCACAAACCCATATTAATGCGCCTGCCGGAAGCGCCACAACCAATGCTCTGAGAAGTACAAACACCGCTCTGTTTTTTAAGGAGTCAAATATTGTTGAAAGTATAGGTGGCTTTTTATATTTAGGCATCTCCATAACAAAACTTTTATTATCGCTTTTGAGAATTGTTTTAGAAAGAAGATATGAAATAAGCATGGATATCATAATGCTTAGTATTATAAAACCGGTAAGTATTAATGCTGAGCATAGAGACTGTAAAACCGAATGAAAAACAGAGGTCATAAATATTGTTATAAGGGCAATGAGCGTGGGAAAGCGGCCATTACAGGGAATAAAGTTGTTTGTAACAATGGCGTTAAGCCTTTGCTTTTTGTCATTTATAATTCTGCATCCCGTTACACCGCAGGCATTACAGCCAAAACCCATACACATTGTCAGGGATTGTTTGCCGCTGCAATTTGCCTTTCTAAATATATTATCAAGATTAAATGCTACCCTTGGCAAATACCCGAAATTTTCCAGCAGGGAGAATATAGGAAAGAAAATTGCCATTGGAGGAAGCATTACGGCAATAACCCATGTAACAGTTCTATATACCCCGTCACATAAAAGGGAAGTTATCCAGTACGGCAAATGAAAGCTTTCCATTATTTTTTCTAAATAAACTCCACCTTCTCCAAATATATAACTTAAAAATTCACTGGGATAGTTAGCACCAATAATTGTAATGTAAAGAATTACTGCAAGCATTAAAATCATAACAGGAATACCTGTTAATTTTGATGTAAAAAACTTATCCAGCTTATTTTGATTATCATTATCTATATTTTGGGAAACAACATTGCATAAGTCGCATTTACTGATTGTTCTCTGGCTGTTTATTATGGGGAGTGGGCTGTTTGTTATATTTGTCAGTATAGAATTAGTAATTACATCTACACACCTATTATCTGTAGCCTCAGTTCTAATAACAGGTACGGAAAGTAACTCCTCAAGTTTTTTTATATTTATTTTTAAACCTGACTTTTCGGCTGTTAAATATTGGTTAAGACAAATAATAACATTATTTGTGATTTTTAAAGTTTCCTCAATTAGTGAAACACTTTTATATATGCAATTTGTATCTACCACAATAATAACAAGTGCATTTTTGTGATTAAGTAAATAGTTTTTACTGTATAATTCTTCCGCTGAAGCTGATGCCATTGTGTATATACCCGGCAAATCTATTATTTTTACTGACTTGTCGGCCTTTAAACGCCCCTCTGCACAGTCAACGGTTTTGCCGGTCCAGTTGCCGATATGTTGATTTTCTCCCGTTATTTTATTATAAATAGAGCTTTTGCCCACATTTGGGTTTCCCAACAGTATTACCAGCTTTTCCTTATCCATTTTGCACCATAATATCCTTTGCAGTATCATTTCTGATTGCAAATACCCCGTAGTATGTTTTATATGCACATATGCTCTTTGCTATACTTCTGTATAGAGGAGTTATAGGTGCGCCGGAATATATACCGAAATTCTTTAATTTTTCCGGGTTGTGAGCAATATCTGCAATTATATAGTCTTTATTAAGTTCTGCTTTATCGAGATTTATTATATTTGACATGCTATCACCTTTAAAACATAGTCAATATAAAATATGTTTAGAAAACCCTTTTGTTAATTATATTTAGTAATATATTATTTTTTATAAATACAATAAATTGATAAATAATTAGTATATAAGGCATACATATTGTGATTTTGATATGTTTATCACAATTACATCATAATGTTTTAAGAAAATGTTACTAATAATGTGATAATGAGGTGAACTATGTCTTATTTAAAAGAATTAGATGTATCCAAAGCTGTTGCTGTAGAGGCAGGAAAGAAAATACTTGAAATATACAATTCCGAGGATTTTGGTACAACCCTCAAGGAAGATAAATCTCCCCTTACCAAAGCTGACCTTGCATCTAACAAAATTATTGTTGAGGTTTTAAAAAAGGAATTTCCGGATTATGCAATTTTGTCGGAAGAGGAAAAAGACAATCCGGATAGACTAAAGAACGATTTTTGTTTTGTAGTTGACCCACTTGACGGTACCAAGGAATTTATAAAGAGAAATGGCCAGTTTACTGTTAATATTGCTTTAAGCTACAAGCATAAGAGTGTAATGGGCGTTATATATGTACCTGTTACGGGAGAACTTTATTATGCCGCACAGGGCTATGGCAGTTACCTTGAAAAGGACGGTAAGGTTGAAAGGCTATCTGTCAGTAAGGAAAAGAAAGAAAAAAGCGACCTTAATGTTGTAATGAGCGGTTCACACTGCTGTGAAGAAATGGAGGCTCTTTTGAAAAAATACAACCTAAAGAATTTCATTAAAATGGGAAGCTCTCTAAAGGGATGTATGATTGCCTCCGGCAAGGCGGATGTATATTATCGCCATAACCCTACAATGGAATGGGATACGGCAGCAATGCAGTGTATTGCAGAAGAGGCAGGGGCGATTTTTATGCAGATGGACGATACACCAATGCTGTATAACAGAGAGAATTGCCTTAATTATAAGGGTTTTTATATAATCAACCAAATAGAAAACAAGCTCTAACATTCTGTTAATATTATTGTTATATTGGTATCATATTGCTATCATATTACTATAATAACATTGTGTCGAAAAATAAATTAACGAATAAATCTTTCGACATAAAATATAAAAATTTTATCGAATTGGAAGTGAAAATCTTGAGTAATCTCACTCATCTTGACAAGTTAGAAGCAGAGGCAATCCATATTATGAGAGAAGTTGCTGCCGAGTGTGAAAAACCGGTAATGCTTTATTCCATAGGAAAAGACTCTTCTGTTATGCTTCATCTTGCACTAAAAGCCTTTTATCCTGAAAAGCCTCCGTTTCCTTTTCTACATGTAAATACCACATGGAAATTCAGGGAAATGATTGAATTTCGTGATAAAATTGCAAAGAAATACGGTATAGAAATGCTTGAATATATTAATGAGGAGGGCGTTGAACAAGGTATCAACCCCTTTGACCACGGTTCCTCATATACAGATATTATGAAAACACAGGCCCTCAAACAGGCCCTTGACAAGTACGGATTTACTGCGGCTTTTGGGGGCGGCAGGCGAGATGAGGAAAAATCCCGTGCCAAGGAAAGGATTTTTTCATTTAGAAATTCAAACCATGCCTGGGAGCCTAAAAATCAGCGCCCGGAAATGTGGAAACTCTATAATACTGAAATAAATAAGGGAGAAAGTATCAGAGTTTTTCCAATTTCAAACTGGACTGAAAAGGATATATGGCAGTACATTCAAAAGGAAAATATTGATATTGTACCGCTGTATTTTGCCAAGGAAAGACCCTGCATTTACAGGGACGGCAACATAATTATGGTTGATGACGACAGGTTAAAGCTAAGGGACGGGGAAAAAGTAGAAATGAAGAAAATTCGTTTCAGAACACTTGGCTGTTATCCATTAACCGGCGGCGTAGAAAGTGACGCAGACACCCTTGATGAAATTATTAAGGAAACCCTTTCCTCGGTTACCTCCGAAAGGACAAGCAGAGTAATTGACAGTGACGGTGGCAGTGCCAGTATGGAAAAAAGAAAAAGGGAGGGTTACTTCTAATGAATGATCTTCTTAAATTTATAACCTGCGGTAGTGTTGACGACGGTAAGTCCACACTCATAGGACATATGCTCTATGACGCAAAACTTCTTTTTACCGACCAGGAAAAGTCCCTTATTATAGACAGTAAGGTTGGCTCAAGAGAGGGAAAAATTGACTATTCACTACTTCTTGACGGTCTTATGGCTGAGCGTGAGCAGGGTATTACAATAGATGTGGCCTACAGATATTTTACAACAGAAAAGCGTTCCTTTATTGTTGCAGACACACCGGGACACGAAGAATATACCAGAAATATGGCTGTAGGTGCCTCTTTTGCCGAACTGGCAATTATCCTTGTTGACGCTTCTCAGGGTATACTCACCCAGACAAGACGCCATGCAAGAATTTGCTCTTTAATGGGCATTGAACACTTTGTTTTTGCTATCAATAAAATGGACTTGATAGACTTTAACAAGGATAAGTTTAATAAAATAAAAAAGGAAATTAGAATCCTTCTTGCAGAGTTTGATTATAAAACCCTTAATATTATTCCTGTTTCAGCAACAGACGGCGATAATGTTACAGTCAAATCCAAGAGAATGCCTTGGTACAAAGGTGAATCTCTCCTTAATTATCTTGAAAATATTGATGTTTCATCAGTTGATAATGAAAAGGGATTTACCATGCCGGTTCAGCGTGTGTGCAGACCTAATCATACCTTTAGAGGTTTTCAGGGACAGATTGAAACAGGCAGGATAAGCGTAGGGGATGAAATAACAGCCCTGCCATCTAATGAAAAAGCCAATGTAAAAGGTATTATTAACAGTGGCAAAGAAGTAAATTCAGCCGAAAAAGGCTGTTGTGTAACAATTTCTCTTGATAAAGAAGTTGATGTATCAAGGGGTTGCGTGCTTGTTAATAACACAAAACCTTTTATAAGCAATATGTTTAGAGTAAAACTTCTTTGGATGGATGATAAAAAACTGGTTGCAGGTAAGAATTACCTTTTAAAGCTGGGAACAAAGAAAATTCCTGCCGTGGTTATGAAAATTAAATATAAAATTAATGTAAACTCCGGTGATGAAATACCGGTTGATGCAATTTATAAAAATCAGATTGCAGTTTGCGATATATCAACATCTGAAAAGATTGTTTTTGATGAATTTTCAAATAACCCGGGGCTTGGTTCATTTATTCTCATTGATAGAATATCCCATATGACCTCAGCCTGCGGTACAGTTTCCCATAGTTTAAGACGAGGCGATAATCTTACTTGGCACGCTATGGATATTACAAGGGAAAAGCGTGCTCAGCAAAAGGGACAGTCCCCAAAGACTATCTGGTTTACAGGTCTTTCCGGTTCAGGTAAATCAACCCTTGCTAATGAGATTGAAAAAAGACTTTTCCTCAAGGGTATGCACACAATGACCCTTGACGGTGATAATGTCAGACTTGGTCTTAATAAAAATCTTGGCTTTACAGAAGCAGACAGAATTGAAAATATCCGTAGAGTTGCAGAAGTTAATAAGCTTTTGAACGACGCCGGTATTGTTGCTATTTCATCATTTGTTTCACCTTATGAAAGGGACAGAATGGCAGCAAAAAATATTGTTGGTGAAGATTCCTTTATTGAGGTCTATGTAAGCACCCCTGTTGAGGTCTGTGAACAAAGAGATGTTAAAGAGCTTTATGCAAAAGCACGAAGCGGAGAAATTACAAACTTTACTGGTATCAGCAGTCCATATGAAGTTCCCCAAAATCCGGATATTACCATTGATACTACCGGAATTACTATAGAAGAAGCAGCTGATAAGCTAATGGCGGAATTGGAAAAGCTGTTGTAATATATCATACAGTAAAAGGAGAAGGATAAATGGCTACAGTATATTTGCATGTTGGTATGCCAAAGACAGGTACAACCTATTTACAGTGTCTATTAACTGAGAATAACGATTCAATTAGAAAAAAAGGACTTTCTATGGTTAATGTTGGGTATACATTTCCCAATATTTCCAAATACAGAAACGGTCATTTCATTATAAGGGACGCTGTAAATGAAGAAGGCAAAATTGACGAAAAGTTAAATGACGAGATTTATGAAACCTGCCTTTCCAATATTCTTAAAGAAGCGGAAAAGTATGAAACTTTAATTGTTTCAGATGAATTAATCTGGATTAGAAGTAATAACAATATTAGTCGATTTAAGAAAGACCTTGACAACCACGGTATCAAACTGAAATTGATTGTATACCTTAGAAGACAGGATACATTTATTGAATCATACTGGGGTCAAATGGTAAAAATTTATACTGTAAAAACTTTAAGAGAGTATTCAACTGAAGCCTGTCGCGACCATCTCCAACTGGATTTTAAAAAACAAATTGAGTATTATGAGTCAATTCTTGGAGTAGAAAATATTATTGTCAGACCATATGAAAGACAGCAGTTTGCCGGAAAGAACAACGACCTTTTATCGGACTTTCTTTTGTCTATAGGATATGACGATATTATAAGCCCCGCTGACGATTTGCCCAAGAAAGGCTCAAAAAGTAATCCGAGTATTTCAGGCATATATCTCGAAACAAAACGAGTTCTTAACTATTATGGTGCTTTTCGTTCAAAAATGAATTACTTTACAAAACAACTTAAAAAATTAAATGATTTAGATGGCGATGTAAAGAGAACATCAAATAACCACTTCTTTTCATATAAAGAAAAAGTTGATATGGTAAAGAGATATGAAGAAGGAAATAACTATATAGCTAAAAAATATCTTAATCAGGACAAACTTTTCTATGATGAAATAAAGAATGATGATGAAAATTATTCTGATTATACTACCGATGATGTAGGTCGTATTTGTGCTAAACTTCTTTCCGACGAATATAAAATGAAAAATAGTGCAGAAAAAGAAGTAAAAAAGTATAAAGCTATGTTAGAGAAATCCAAAGCTGATAATAGGGAGCTTAAAAAAGAAAATAAAAAGCTCCAGTCAACAGTTGACTGGATGTCAGTCAGCTTTCCTAAGAAAGTTGTCAGAAAGATTAAAAATACTTTAAAAAAATAAAACCCAGTTCAGGCACAAATTTTTGTGCCTGTTTGCTGATTATAGGGGAGTGACGCTATTATGCAAAAGGACCGTTATACTGTTCTTATTGTTGAAGATGACGACAAGTTGAGAATGACAATTTGCGACTATCTTTCAACCTGCGGATTCGATATGTTGTTTGCTGACGACGGAGAAAAAGCTGTAGAGATATTTGAGAATAATTTTGAAAAAATAGACATAGTTCTTTTGGACGGCATGCTCCCTAAGATGGATGGTTTTGATGTTTTAAAAATAATCAGAAAAAAGAGTAACATTCCTGTTATTATGATTTCCGCAAGGGAAACAGAAAAAGAACAGGTCAGAGGACTTAGACTGGGGGCAGACGCCTATTTTACAAAGCCTTTTCTTTTAAGTGTTTTAAAAGAGCAAATGAATGTCCTTATTTCAAGAGTATATAAACATCATACCATGATTACCGCCGGTAAATTGGAAATTGATGTTGACTCAAGAAAAGTATTTCTTAATAAAAAATTTATTGAAACAACCCCCAAGGAGTTCGATGTATTGCTGTTTTTAGTAAAAAACGAGAAGATAGTACTTGAACGGGATAAAATTCTTGACAATGTGTGGGGAATAGACTATTTTGGTGATTTTCGTACGGTGGATACAATAATAAAACAGCTAAGAAAAAAACTTACAGACGAATATCCTTATATTAATTCTGTATATGGAGTTGGTTACTATTTTGAAGCATAATCCCTTTAAGAAATTTTCAGTTAAACTAACAACCTATGCCGTGGCCGTCTTTGTTATCATATCAGCTATATTTATACCCTTTTATGTTAATGTTCAAAAGGAAGCCTACATAAACATTGAAAAAGAATCAATTTCATCATTTGTTGATTATTTGCTTTCAACAACTGATTTAACTGATAAAGATAATGTAAAAAACTTTATTGAAGAGAATAATGGCGACGGATATAGAATTCATATTTTTACCTCCGACGGAAATATTATATATACTTCATTTAGGTCAATGAAGTACGGCAATAATAAAAATTCTATTTCTTATATACTGAACAGCGAAAGAATAGACCAATATTCTGAAAATGCAGAACCTTATTATAATGACATAGAAGATGAAGAAGAAATAGTATACAGAAAAATAGCTATAAGAAACAATCAAAAATACTACATTTTTTGCAAATTAAATCTTAAAATGTTGGACTCTATTTTTGACTATACTAACGAAAATATCTTTCTTATTCTCATTTCATATATAGTAATTTGTTCTATAGCCCTGTTCATACTGCTTTCGCTCTCCATTAAACCCATAGAAAAGTTAAGTAGAATAACTTCAAAAATTGCACAAAGGGACTTTAGCCAAAAATATAATGGAAGAATCCGTAGTGATGAAATCGGTGTTCTGTCAAAAAATATTAATGAAATGGCTGATACTATTCAATCTAATATTAATTCACTGTCAAACTATAACTTTTTGCTGAAACAAAACTTAAATCAAGTAACTCAGTATGAAGAAATGAAAACCAGGGCTGTACGCAATATTACCCATGAGTTAAAAACACCCCTTGCAATAATCTCCAGCCAAATTGAGATGATGCATTATACAAATGATGTGGAAAAGAAGAAGTATTACTATGAATCCGCTATGGAAGAAATAACAAAGATGAGTGGTTTAATAACCAATATTCTTAACTTCTCCTTTGAGGAAAAAGATATATTTGGTGATGAAGTAAAAAAGATAAATGTTTCTGAAGAGGTAAAATCCCTCTGTAAAAAGACTGAGGATTATATTAAAAAGCACCTCAATAGAAATATTGAAACAGATATTGAACCGGACTGTATTCTTACCCTATCAAAAAATCATATAGAACACATCTTTAATAACTATATTATGAATGCAATTCAGCACTCAAAGCAAAACACATCAATTAAGGTTACACTTAAAAAATGCAATAATGCTGTTAGATTATCTGTATATAATGAGGGAGAAAATATTGAAGATACATATTCAGATTTAATTTGGAAAGAAGAATTTTCAAGCCTTGCAGATTACTCTAATAGCAAAAACCATAACATCGGCTTAGGTCTTTATATTGTCAAGGAAATTTCCCTTATCAATAAAACAAAATGCGGTTTTAA